>CALJLC010000502.1 GCA_937982605.1 uncultured Gemmatimonadales bacterium
AACCTCGCTCGCGCCCGGTGCCCCGGGCTACCGAGCTCTATTTCGCAGAGCGGAGGCAGCAGGAGTTCGGTCTCCTGGACCAGGGCGGGCACGTGTACCTCGACTACACCGGTAGCGGGCTGTACGCGGAGAGCCAGCTTCGGGACAACGACGACTTCCTCGAGCACCACGTGCTCGGGAACCCGCACTCCGAGAATCCCGCCTCGGCGGCCGCCACCGAGCTGGTGGAGACGGCCCGTGCGGACGTCCTCGACTTCTTCGGCGCGGACCCCGACAAATACGCGATCGTCTTCACGTCGAACGCTTCGGCCGCGCTCAAGCTGATCGGCGAGTCGTTCCCGTTCGGGTCGGGATCGCGCTTCACGCTGCTGCGCGACGACCACAACTCGGTCCACGGGATCCGCATGTACGCGGAGGCCCGGGGCGGCAGCGTGACGTACCTGCCGCTGGACGCGGAGCTGCGCATGGAGGCGTGCGAGATCCCGCCGGCCGGCGAAGCTCCGAGCCTCTTCGCCTTTCCCGCCCAGTCGAACTTCTCGGGCGTGAAGCACCCCCTCGGGCTCGTCGACACCGCGCGCGAGCTCGGCTATCGCGTCGTGCTCGACGCGGCGGCGTACACGCCTACGAGCGTGCTGGACCTCGGCACGGTGCGCCCCGACTTCGTGACGGTTTCCTTCTACAAGATGTTCGGGTATCCGACCGGCCTCGGCGCCCTGGTGGCGCGGAAGGAGGCGCTCGCCGAGCTGGTCCGCCCCTGGTTCGCGGGGGGCACGGTGGAATTCGTCTCCACTCAGACCGGGGTGCACCGGCTGCGGGCGGACGCGGAGAGCTTCGAAGACGGCACGCCGAACTTCCTCGGCATCGCGGCGGTGCCCCGCGGCCTGGCCTTCCTCCGCGAAGTCGGGATGGAGCGGGTGACCGCCCACGTCGAGGAGATGACCGGACGGGTGCTCGAGATCCTCGAGGCCGCCCGACTGCCGGGGGGAGAGCCCGGGGTCGAGATCTACGGGCCCCGGACTACGGAGGACCGGGGAGGCACGGTGGCCTTCAACATGCTGGACGCGGAGGGTCGGGTGCTGCCGTACGGTCCGGTCGAGCGGGCGGCGAGCAAGGTCGGCATCTCCGTGCGGGGCGGCTGCTTCTGCAATCCCGGCGCGGCGGAGCGGGCGCTCGATCTGCCCGCCATGGAGGCGCTCTACTGCTTCGAGTCGATCCCGCAGGGGGCGTTCTCGCTGGGGCGCTTCGCGGAGTGCATGGGTCCGGACGCGGCCGTCGGGGCGCTCCGCGTTTCCGTGGGCATCCCGACCACCCACTCCGACCTCGAGCGCTTCGCCGCCTTCGTCGCCGACTACTGCGCGGGAGCTCGCGGGTAAGGGTGCGTGCCGGGCGGCCGGACGCGCCGTACCTTCGAGCCTCCGCCGACCGTCCGGGTCGCCGGAGCCTCACCCGCGCACACGGAACGTCCTGCATGCAGCCGTCGGCTCGTCTCCCTCTCGACGCCCGCGAAGTCGCTCACGCTCGCCCCGCGGCGGGTGGTCCGCTCGTCGCCCTGGCGGTCGCCCTGACGCTGGCGGCGTGCGGCTCCGGCACCGACGCGGCCTCCTCCGCCTCCGCCTCGAATTCCCCGGGCGGGGTCCCGTCGTTCGCGGTCGATCCGACCTGGCCCGGCGAGATGCCGAACGACTGGATCATGGGCTCCGTGACCGCGGTCTTCGTCGACGCGCGGGACCACGTCTGGGTCACGCACCTGCCCGAGACGCTCACGCCGGAGGAGACCTCGGCGGTCCAGGATCCGCCGATCGGGCTCTGCTGCCGTCCCGCACCGGTCGTCGTCGAGTTCGACGCCGACGGGAACGTGGTGCAGGGCTGGGGCGATCCCGCCACGCAGGACGTCTCGGAGTTCCCCCGCAACGCGCACGGGCTCTTCGTCGACCACCAGGACAACGTCTGGATCGGCACGTACCGGCATCACCGCGTCATGAAGTTCACGCGGAGCGGGGAGCTGCTCATGCAGATCGGCGAGTACGACGTGACCGGTGGCAGCGACGATCCCGCCCTGCTGGGCGGGCCGGCCGGCATCTGGGTCGATCCCGGCACGAACGAGGTCTTCGTCGCCGACGGGTACCGAAACCGTCGGGTCGTCGTCTTCGACGGCGACACCGGCGAGTACCTGCGCCACTGGGGTGCGTACGGCGATCCGCCCGTGGACGACTACGAGTACGACTGGGGCGGGGAAGGGCACGCCGCCTCGCCGCCGCGTCAGTTCTCCACGGTGCACGGGCTCGTCGGTTCGAGCGACGGCCTCATCTACGTCGCCGACCGACGCGGAAACCGCATTCAGGTCTTCCAGCAGGACGGCACGTTCGTCACCGAGAAGCTCGTCGAGCCGCGCACGCTGGCGTCGGGCTCGGCGTTCGTCATCGCGCTCTCGCCGGACGCGGACCAGGAGTGGCTCTATCTGGCCGACGGCACGAACCACAAGGTGTGGATCCTGAGGCGATCCGATCTCGAGATAGTCGGTGACTTCGGCCGCGGCGGTCGCCAGATGGGCCAGTTCCTCCGGCCTCACGGCATGGGCGTGGACTCCCGAGGAAACATCTACGTCGGCGAGGCCTCGACGGGGCGCCGCGTGCAGAAGTTCGCCATCACCGGAGGTGGAGCATGAAGCACGGCATCATCGCGGCTCTGGCGCTGACCGCGCTGGTCGGGGCGGCACCGGCGCAGGCCCAGTCCGCCGCCGACATCGTCGAGCGGATGCTGGCGGAGTACGAGCGGCGGGCGGACGGCGTCGACGACTACACGATCGTCCAGACCGTCATGGGCTTCGAGACCGTCTCGTACTTCGAGAAGGAGGTCGTCGACGGAAGGCCGGTCTTCCGCATGCGGCGCGCCGGCAACGTGGACATGTCGGAGTCGGTGAGCGACTTCGACCAGATCTACACGATGGGCGACGAGCTCGCCCGCCGGGCCCGCTACGCCGGAGTCGAGCGGATCGACGACTACGACCTGCACGTCCTCGAGGTGGAGAGCTTCGAGGGAATGGGGCTCGAGCAGACCGTCGCGGAGGACGCCGAGTTCCGCCCGACGAGCGGCAGGGTCCTCCTCGACGTCGACACCTACGCGCCGCGCCGCTTCGAGTTCGAGGGCGAGATGACGAACGAGGAGGGCGTGCACACGGTCACGACGATCGTCCAGATGGGGGACTACCGCGAGATCGACGGACTGCTGCTCCCCTTCCGGACCGTCGTGCAGGTCGAGGGCCTCGGTGCCGCGATCGATCCGGAGATGCGTGCCCAGTTCGAGGAGATGCAGCGTGAGCTCGAGGCGCTGCCCGAGAGTCAGCGCGCGATGGTCGAGCAGATGATGGCGGGGCAGCTCGAGCAGTTCCGGGCGATGATGGAGGACGACGGCGCGCCGATGACGATGGAGGTGCTGGTGAGCGAGGTCCGGGTCAACACCGGCCCCCCGGCCGGCTGACCTCGCTCAGGGGGTCGACTCCATCTCCTTCACGAGGGCGTGCAGCCCGTCGACCACGCGGCCGACTTCCTCCTGCAACTCGGACAGGAGCGCGCCCGCGTCCGTGACACCGCCCCCACGGCCCATCATCTCGAGCCGCTCGGCGAGCTCCCAGGCGCGCTGTGCGGCGAAGACGCCGAGCGCGCCCTTGATGGTGTGGGCGGCCCGGTCCAGGGACGACGGGTCCCGCTCGGCGACCGCCCGCTCGATGTCGCCCAGGAGGCGGCCCCGGTCGTCGTCGAAGACCTCGACGAGCGTGCGCACCAGCTCGGCGTCGTGGTCCGCGCGGCGGAGGAAGGCACGCCGATCGAAGGCCTCCGGAGTGCCGCGAGAGGGGTCCGAGCTCATCATTTCGATTGGTGCACTCCGAGGGACGTCGCCGACGGCTGACGTTCGGGAAGGTCGCCGCCGACTTCAAGGCCGCGCGGCCGTGCGGTCCGGCGACCTCCCGGTCCGCGCCTCCTCCTGAGCGGCGCGGACCGATGCCCGGGCCGTCTCCCGTGCGCGTGCCGGAGCGCCTGAGCGCGGGCTCCCTGACGGGACGTCGGATCGCCGGGGGGGACCTGGCGGACCTGATCGACCTGATGACCGATCCACGCGTCGTCCCGACGCTCACGGCGAGCGGCCTGCCCCTCTCCGAGCCGGAGGTGGCGGCGCGCCTCGAGGCCCACCTCTGGCACTGGACGGAGCACGGCTTCGGCGCGTGGGTGTTCCGGGACGCGGCCGGGAGCTTCGTGGGCCGGGCCGCGCTGGAGCGGCGGCGCCTGGACGGCACGGACGTGGTCGAGCTCATGTACGCGGTCGCCGGCGACCGGTGGGGCCGGGGGCACGCCACCGACATGGCCGAGGCGCTCCTGGACGTCGCGTTCGGCCCGCTGGGGCTCGACGAGGTCGTCGCCTTCGTGCTGCCGGACAACCGGCGCTCCCGGAGGATCCTCGACCGGTGCGGCTTCGTCCGGGACCGCGGCGTGCTCCACGCCGGCCTGGCGCACGACCTCCTGCGCCTCGACCGCACGGCGCGGGGCGCGGCGGGTCATCGGACACCCTGACCGGACACAGTGGCCGATTCGGCCACCTTGTCCGGTGCCGGAGCGCGCACTCTGATGCCATAAGTCGTTGGCACAGAACGAATTACAGAATTGGCCCACGGTGGCACCGCCCTTGCCTCTAAGGGGGGTGACAAAAGACTACAGGGCTGCGGGGCCGCCGCCAGGCGGCTTCG
>CALJLC010000503.1 GCA_937982605.1 uncultured Gemmatimonadales bacterium
CCACGCTCCTCTTCACGATGGGGCTCTCCTTCTTCCTCGGGGGCATCGCCACGCCGGAGAAGCTCATCCGGCTCTACGCCATGCGGGACATGCGCACGATCCGGCGCGGCGTCCTCTTCGCCATCGTGATGATCCTCTCGATCAACCTGCTGGTCTTCGTCCTCGCGCTCTCGGCGATCGTGCTCTTCCCGTCGCTCGCCACCGGTGATCTCGCCATGCCGATGGTGGCGACCGCAGTGCTTCCGGCCACGCTCGGCTCCCTCATGCAGACCGCGATCCCCGCGGCGATGATGTCGACGGTCGACTCCCTGTTGATCGTGGCGGGGTCGGCGCTCTCGGTGGACATCTACCAGAACCTGATCCACCCCGAGGCGTCGACGACCCGCCGACTCTGGGTCGATCGGCTCGGGATCCTCCTCGTCGGCTCCACCCCGGTCGTGCTCCTGCTGAGCGGCGTCGGGGAAGGCGACCTCGTCCAGTTCATCGTCCTGCTCTTCACGGCGCTGATGGCGGCTGCGTTCGTGCTCCCCGTCGTGGGGGGCGTGCTCTGGCCGCGTGCCACCAAGCAGGGCGCCGCGTCGGCGATGGTCGGAGGCGTGGCGGCGACGTTCGCGTGGGAGGTATGGGGCGCGCCTTCGGTCGAGCCCGTACTTTGCGGCTTCCTGGTCTCCGCCGCGCTCTTCTTCGGGGTCAGCCTGCTCACGCCGGCACCCCCGCGGGCCGCGCTGGAGCCGTACTTCGAGACCTCGACGATCGGGGAAACCGCATGAAGCGCCTCCGGCTGGTGCTCCCGCTCCTGCTCGCGCTCCCGACTCCCGCGGCGGCACAGACCCTCGCCGACGAGTACCGGATCGCCGCGAACCGCATCATCGACGCGGCCACCGGAGACCACGACGCCTACGCGCGGCTGACCGAGCTCGTCGAGCGCTTCGGGCCGCGCATCTCCGGGTCCGCCGCGCTGGAGCGGGCGATCGACTGGATCGTCGAGGAGATGGAGGCCGACGGGCTCCAAAACGTCCACACCGACCCGGTGATGGTGCCGCACTGGGTCCGCGGCGACGAGAGCCTTGAGATGATCCTGCCCTGGCCCCGCGAGCTCCCGATGCTCGGGCTCGGCTTCTCGGTGGCCACCCCTCCCGGCGGGATCCGGGCGGAGGTGCTCGTGGTCGGCTCGTTCGAGGAGCTGGAGCGACGGGCCGCCGAGGCCCGCGGCCGGATCGTGCTCTTCAACGTTCCCTTCACGACGTACGGACAGACGGTCCAGTACCGCTCGCGCGGCGCGGTGGCCGCGGCGCGGGCCGGCGCGGTGGCGAGCCTCATCCGCTCCGTCACGCCGTACTCGCAGCAGACGCCCCACACGGGCAATTCCAGGTACGAAGACGGTGTGCCGCGCATCCCGCACGCGGCGATCACGGTCGAGGACGCGGACATGCTGCAGCGCATGCAGGAGCGCGGGGAGCGCGCGGAGCTGCACCTGCGCATGGAGGCCCAGACCCTTCCGGACACGCCCGGCCGCAACGTCATGGGGGAGATCCGCGGCCGCGAGCTGCCGAACGAGGTCGTCGTCATCGGCGGACACATCGACTCGTGGGACGTGGGCCAGGGCGCCATGGACGACGCCGGCGGCGTCGTCGCGGCGTGGGAGGCGATCCGGATCCTGAACGAGCTCGGGCTCCGACCCCGCCGGACCATCCGCGCCGTCGGGTGGACGAGCGAGGAGCAGGGCCGGACCGGGGGCCGCGAGTACGTCGAGCAGCACGCCGACGAGACCCACGTGCTCGCCATGGAGTCCGACGGCGGCGTCTTCAAGCCGTCCGGCTGGGGCTTCACCGGCCCGCCCGAGGCGCTCCGGATCCTGCGCGAGATCGGGACGCTGCTGGAGCGCATCGACGCCGGCACGGTGACCGAAGGGGGGGGCGGGGCGGACATCGCGCCGCTCATGGCCACGGGCGTCCCCGGGATGGGGCTCCAGGTCGACGGCACCCGCTACTTCTGGTACCACCACTCGGACGCCGACACGGTGGACAAGCTCGACCCCGACGAGGTGGCGCTGTGCGTGGCCACCTTCGCGGTCTTCGCCTACGTCGTCGCCGACATGCCCGCGCGGCTGCCCCGCTAGGTACCGGCGGATGGGCGCGTCGCCGTGATCGGGGGAAGGGCGGGGGCGCGCACGTCGCGCGTGACGCGGTTCCGGGAGGGCGTGGTGGACAGCCGCCGCGACGCGCTGGCCGTCGAGGAGCCGATGGAGATCCGGCTCTCGTGGCTGGAGCACGGCGAGCGGAGGGTCGAGGCCCTCGCGGTCACGATGCGGACCCCCGGCCACGACTTCGAGCTGGCCGCGGGATTCCTCCATGGCGAGGGGATCGTCTCGGCGCCCGGGCAGATCCTCGAGCTCACGTACTGCGCCGGGCCCGAGGAGCAGGAGTACAACGTCGTCGAGGCGCGCATGGCGCCCGGCTTCGGCTTCGACCCGGAGGTGCTGCGCCGGAACTTCTACACCACCTCGAGCTGCGGCGTCTGCGGCAAGGCGTCGCTGGAGGCGGTCGAGGCGTTCGGCTGCTCCTCGCTCCCCTTCGGATCGTCGATCACTCCCGAGCAGGTCGTCGAGCTTCCCGGTCGGCTGCGCGAGGAGCAGAGCGTCTTCACCCGGACCGGCGGGCTGCACGCCGCGGGTCTGTTCCGGGGGGGGATGGGCGCCGCGCTCCGTTCCGAGGTCGTGAGGGAGGACGTGGGTCGCCACAACGCGGTCGACAAGGTCGTCGGCCACGCGCTCCTGCGGCGAACGCTGCCCGCCACGGACGGGGTGCTGGTGGTGAGCGGACGTGCCTCCTTCGAGGTGGTGCAGAAGGCGGTCGCCGCGGGCGTGCCGATCCTGGTGGCGGTCGGCGCCCCGTCGAGCCTCGCCGTGGATCTGGCCGCCCGCTTCGACCAGACGCTCGTGGGATTCGCGCGGGACGGTGGCTTCAACATCTACAGCGCTCCCGAGCGCGTGCATGTCTGAGGGGCGGCTGCTCGGCGCGGTGCTGGCCGGCGGAGCGAGCCGCAGGATGGGGACCGACAAGGCCGCGCTCGCGGTCGGCGGCCGGACGATGATCGAGCGCGCGGTGTCCGCGCTGCGGCCGCACTGCGGCGAGACGGTCGTCGTATCGGCCCGCCCGGAGACCCCGAGCGGGGCGTGGCGCGTCGTCGCCGACGAACGGCCGGAGACCGGGCCGCTGGCGGGCCTCGAAGCGGCGCTCGCCGAAGCCGGGCGTAGCGGGTGCATCGGGGTCGCGGTGCTGGCCGTCGACCTCCCGCTCGTCGGAGCCGACGCCTTCGGGCGCCTGGTGGACGCCTGGCGCAGAGAGGAGGGGGAGGCGCGTGAGCAGGGGACGTCTCTCGCGGTGGCCGCCGGCCGGTCCGGGGACCCGTCCTTCGAGCCGCTGTGCGCGGTCTACGCCGTGGGCGCGCTGGAGGTCGCCTCACGCCTCCTGGACGGCGGTGAGCGAGCCGCCCGCGCGCTCTTCGAGACGATCGGCGGCCGGGTGGTGGAGGGGGTGGCGGAGACCGGGGTCAACGTCAACCGACCGGCGGACCTCACCCGCGCCGAGGAGCGGCTCCGGTGAGCGGCGGTGCCGGCCCCGCGATGGGAAGCGAGCGGCTCGTGTCGCTGGACGCCTTCCGGGGCCTCACGATCGCCGGGATGATCCTCGTCAACAATCCGGGGAGCTGGGCGCACGTGTACGCCCCGCTCCGGCACGCCGAGTGGCACGGCTGGAAGCCGACGGACCTGATCTTCCCGTACTTCCTCTTCATCGTCGGCGTCGCGATCCCCTTCTCGTTCGGCAAGCGCCTCGCGACCGGCTCGAAGCGCAGCGACCTGCTCCGTCACGTCGTGCGTCGCTCGGCGATCCTGGTCGGGCTGGGGCTTGCCATGCGGGCGATCCCCGACTTCGACCTGGGCACGATGCGCTATTACGGCGTGCTGCAGCGCATCGGTCTCGTGTACCTCGTGGCGGCGTCGGCGTACCTCTTCCTGGACCGGAGGGGCCTCGCCGCGCTCACGGGCGCGCTTCTGCTCGGGTACTGGGCGCTCATGGCGCTCGTCCCGGTGCCTGGGTACGGGGCCGGAGAGCTGGGCCCCGACGGCAACCTGGCGGCCTGGCTCGACCGGGCCCTCCTGGGGGGGCACCTCTGGCAGGAGTCGTGGGACCCGGAGGGTCTCCTGTCGACGCTGCCCGCGGTGGGGACGGCTTTCGCCGGGATCTTCGCCGGCGAGTGGCTCCGGTCCGACGCCGCTCCCGACCGGAAGAGCCTCGGCCTCCCCGAGGCCGGTGCGCTCCTCGTCCCGCTCGGGTGGCTCTGGGGGCTCGTCTTCCCGATCAACAAGAACCTCTGGACGAGCTCCTACGTCGTCTTCACGGCGGGCACGGCGCTCCTGCTCCTCGGCGCCATGCACTGGGTCATCGACGTCAGGAAGCGGCGCGGCCCCTGGATGGAGTGGATGGTCGTCTACGGCATGAACGCCATCGCGGTCTTCGTGGCCTCCGGCATGGTGGCCAAGGCGCTGACCCGGATCCACGTCGGGGGTCAGGACGGCACGTCGCTGTACGCCTGGCTCTACGAGACGCTCTTCCGGTCGTGGCTCGGCGACCTCAACGGGTCGCTCGGCTTCGCCCTGGCGACCGTGGCTTTCTGGCTCGGGATGATGTGGATCCTTCACGCCCGAAGGATCTATGTGAAGATTTAGTCCCGTTT
>CALJLC010000504.1 GCA_937982605.1 uncultured Gemmatimonadales bacterium
GTTGTCCGGGTAGTCGCGCCCGTCCTCCCCGTACAGCGCGGCCCGGTCGAAGAGCGCGGGGTGGTCGACGAAGACGACCCGCGGCCCGCCGTCGGGCTCGTTGGCGTCCCAGAGCTGGACGCGTGCGGTGGTCGGGCCGAAGGGCACCTCGATCGGATCGCCGATCGGCGTCCGGTCGGGGGCGCGGTCCTTCGCGACCCGATACAGCGGCACGAAGACCGAAGTCGGCACGTCGTGCTTCGCCTGGAACGTCGCGATCCCGCGCACGGCCTCCGCCAGTCCACCCGAGCGCGCGTACGGCCAGTACTCGGCCACCAGATGGACCACGTTCATCGGCCCGGGCGTCGGGCTCGCCATGGAGACCTCGGAGGATTCGAGACGTGTCGGGCGGACCGGGACTTCCCCACGGGACGCGCGCGAGCGAAGGTGAAGCTAGGCACCCCGCACCCCGAAACCAACGCCGCGCCCCCGCTTCCCGCCGCCCCATCCACCGTGACCCCGCCTCCAGCCGAAGCCCTGCGCGCCGTCGTCGAAGGCCGCCACGCGACGCCCTTCGACGTGCTCGGCGCGCACCCCGACGGGGACGGGGGCGAGTGGGTCGTGCGCGTGTGGGCGCCGGGAGCCCACGAGGTGACGGTGCTGCCAGACGGCGGCGACGCAGTCGAGACCGTCTCTCTCGACTCCGGTGGCGTCTTCGAGGCGCGCCTCCCGGCCGGTTCGGCGGTCGGCCCCGGGACGCCGCCCGGGTCGGACCGGGGCTCCCCCCGCTACCGGATCCGGGTCGACGGCGAGGAGCGCGAGGACCCGTACCGCTTCCCACCGGTCCGCGCGAACGGGGACTTCGAGCGCCTCTCCCGGCCGGACGGCCGCGTCCACGAGATCCTCGGTGCGCACCCGATCCGACACGACGGGGTGGAGGGGACCGTCTTCACGGTGTGGGCGCCGGGCGCGCGCGCGGTCTCCGTCGTGGGGGGCTTCAACGGCTGGCGGGCGACCGCGCATCCGCTGCGGGCGCGCGGCTCGACCGGTGCGTGGGAGCTCTTCGTGCCGGGCGTGAAGCCCGGCGCGCTCTACAAGTACCGCATCGTCCCACGCGGCTCGGGCGACGTGAAGCTGAAGTCGGATCCTTGCGGCCGGGGGATGCAGCTGCGCCCGGACACGGCTTCCGTCGTGCCCGCGCCGAGCGATTTCGCGTGGACGGACGCCGGATGGGTCGAGGGGCGCGACGCCAGGCAGGACGACGAGCGGCCGGTCTCGATCTACGAGGTGCACCTGTCGTCGTGGCGTCGCCGTCCGGGCGCCCGACCCCGTGCGGGTGAGCCGGGCTGGCTGGGCTACCGGGAGCTCGCCGACGAGCTCGTGCCGTACGTGGCGGAGCTCGGCTTCACCCACATCGAGCTCCTCCCGGTCACCGAGCATCCGTACGACGGCAGCTGGGGCTATCAGACCGTCGGCTACTTCGCGCCCACGGCCCGGCACGGTGGCGCCGACGACCTCCGGTACTTCGTGGACCGGGCGCACGCCGCCGGCATCGCGGTGATCCTGGACTGGGTGCCCGCGCACTTCCCCCGGGACCCGCACGGGCTCGGTCGCTTCGACGGCACGGCGCTGTACGAGCACGCGGACCCGCGCAAGGGGATCCACCCGGACTGGGGCACCTACATCTTCAACTACGGCCGCCCGGAGGTCGTCGCGTTCCTCGTCTCCAGCGCCCTGTACTGGATCGAGGAGTTCCACATCGACGGGCTCCGTCTCGACGCCGTCGCCTCCATGCTCTACCTGGACTACTCCCGGGACGAGGGGGCGTGGGTCCCCAACCGGTACGGGGGTCGGGAGAACATCGAGGCCACCGCGTTCCTGCGCACGCTCAACGAGACGATCCACGCCGAGCATCCCGGGGTGACCGTGAGCGCCGAGGAATCGACCGCGTGGCCGGGCGTGACGCACCCGGTGCGCAGCGGCGGGCTGGGCTTCGACCTGAAGTGGAACATGGGCTGGATGCACGACACCCTGGAGTTCTTCCAGGCCGACCCCCTGTTCCGCAAAGGCGTCTACGACCGCCTCACCTTCGGCATCACCTACGCCTTCGCGGAGCGCTTCCTGCTGCCCTTCTCCCACGACGAGGTGGTGCACCTGAAGGGCTCCATGCTCCGGAAGATGCCCGGGGGCACGCTCGACCGCTTCGCCAACCTCCGCCTCCTGTACGGCTACCAGTGGATGCAGCCCGGCAAGAAGCTGCTCTTCATGGGCGCGGAGCTGGCGACGTGGCACGAGTGGGACGCCGAAGGCGAGCTGGACTGGGCGCTGCTCGACGCCTCGATGCACCGGGGGGTCCACGACTGGCTCGCCGCGCTCAACCGCGCCTACGCCGCGCTCCCGGCGCTGCACGAGCGCGACTGGAGCGGCCACGGCTTCGAGTGGATCGACTGTCACGACCGGGACCGCACGACGCTGGCGTGGTTGCGCTGGTCGGCGGAGTGGGAGGATCACGTGGTCGTGGTCGCGAACTTCACGCCGATGGCGTGGGACGGATACCGCCTCGCGGTCCCGTTCCCCGGCACTTACGAAGTGCTCCTCGACTCCGACTCGGAGGCCTTCGGCGGAAGCGGGTCCCTCGGGCGCGAGCGCTTCGAGACCGTGGCCGAGGGACACCTGGGGCGGGACCAGCACGTGGTCCTCGATCTGCCGCCCCTGACGTTGATCGCGCTCCGGCGCGTATAGAGAACCGTCCGCCGGAATACCCCGGCCCCGACTCCCGAGGAAGGCCCGACATGACCCGAGCCCGCGCGCTCCTCCCGCTCGTCACGATCCTTCTGCTCACGGGCGTGCTGCCCGACCCCGGCCGAGCCCAGACGACCGACGCCCAGCGGGCGATCCTGGTCACCGGCGCCACGAGCGGCATCGGGCGGGCCACCGCCGAGCTCCTGGCCGAGCGCGGCTTCTTCGTCTACGCCGGCGCCCGGGACGCCGCCGACATGGAGGAGCTCGACGCGATCCCCAACATGATGGCGGTCCGGCTCGACGTGACGATCCAGGAGGAGATCGACGCGGCGGTGGAGACGATCCGGGCCGAGGGGCGAGGGCTGTACGGTCTCATCAACAACGCGGGCGTCGCCGTGCTCGACCCGCTCATCGAGGTCGACGAGGAGGACATGTTCTTCCAGCTCGACGTGAACGTTCTGGGCCCGTATCGCGTGACGAAGGCCTTCGCGCCCCTCCTCATCGAGAGCGGCGGGCGCGTGAGCACGACCGGCTCGATCTCGGGCTTCGCGCCGTGGCCGTACGGCGGCCCGTACACCATGAGCAAGCACGCCGTCGAGGCGTTCACCGACGTCCTGGCGCTGGAGATGGCGCCGCTCGGCGTGCGGGTCAGCGTCGTCGAGCCGGGCAACTTCGAGTCGCGCATCTACGAGAGCCTCGTCGAGCGGCGCGAGGAGCGCGGCGTCACGACCGACGGATCGCTCTTCGGAGACCGGCTCGACGGGATGCTCGAGCGCGCCACCACGTCGCGGCAGGCGCCCCCGCCGACGCCCGTCGCCGAGGCCTTCTACGCCGCCATGACCGACGCCGAGCCGAAGACGCACTATCTCGTCGTGCCCGTCCAGGGCGAGGCCGACATCACGATCCGGGCGATGCTCCGCCGGCTCGTCGAGGTCAACCGCGACCACGAGCACTCGTACTCTCGCGACGAGCTGGTGCGGATGCTCGACGAGGTGCTGGAGGCGGCGCGGAACTGAGGGGGGAGCGGAGCATTGCACTCCCCCCGGCCACACGGAGCCGGCGCGCCCTACTCGCTCCGGAGCACCTCCAGGGGATCGACCCGGGTTGCCCGTCTGGCAGGAAGCGCGCATGCCGCCACCGTGACGCACAGCATGACCATCGTCACACCGAGCACGGTGAGCGGGTCGCCGGGCGACACACCGTACAACAGCATCTGGATCAGGTCGTCCAGTGCGAGGG
>CALJLC010000505.1 GCA_937982605.1 uncultured Gemmatimonadales bacterium
GGAAGGGAATCATCTTGCTCGGGTGCGTCGGCCTCTCGATCCTGATGATCGCGACGGTGCGGGTCGTGACGGGACCGCTCTCGGCGTACGTCTTCTTCTTCTTCACGATGATCCTGGTCGCCATGCGCATCAGCCCGTTCTCGGCCCTGCTCACGGCGCTCGTGTCCGACGAGCGCCGCGGATCGCTGATGAGCCTGACCGTGGCGCTCGGCCAGGTCGGCTTCGCGCTCGGCGGCGCGGTGGCCGGGCCACTGTACGCGGAGGTCGGATTCGCGTCGAACACCTTCCTGGCCGCGGCGGCGGTGCTGTCGATGGGGGTCATCGTCTGGTTCTTCGTGCCCGAACCCCGGAGGGCGGAGGCGTGAGCGCCGGCGGTCCCACGACGAAGCGCGTCCTCTACGTCGAGGACGCCTTCGACCAGGCGTTGCTCGTCAAGGCGTTCTTCAACGCCCTGCCGGGATTCTCCGTCGTGCACACCCAGGACGGCGACCATGCGGTCCAGCTGATCGAACGGGAGGAGTGGGACCTGCTGGTCACCGACCTGAACCTGCCGGGCACCGACGGCTTCCAGGTGATCCGGCGCATGCGCGCCGACAGCCCGAACATTCCCATCCTGGTCACCACCGGCTACACGCAGGCGCAGTACGAGGAGCAGGCGCTGCGGGCCGGCGCGGACCAGGTCATGATCAAGCCGCTGAGCCAGGCGGACTTCGTGGCGCGCGTCCAGACGATGGTCGCCCGCGCCGAAGCCTCCGACCCGGAGGAGGGCGAGGAGGTCATCCTGGCCATCGAGGGGCGCATCGGAGATGCCGAGATGGGGTGCGGTGGCTCGCTGATGCGTGCGGCCGAGAGCGGCGCCCAGGTCGTGATCGTTCCCCTGCTCGGCGCCGAGGACGAGGACACCCAGCCCGAGCTGAAGGCCGCCTCGATCGCGGCGAGCGTTCTCGGCGTGGAGTTCCGCGCCGACCGGACCCTCTTCGGTGACCCGGTCGCGCAGCGGGATCTGCTCGAGCGCACGATCAACGAGCTCCGGCCGACGACGGTCTACGTGCCGGCGCCCGACGACCGGGACGACCACCGGCGCCGCGCCTCGGAGATCGCGGTGGCCGCCACGCGGGAGATCCGGCAGGTCTTCGGGTACGAGACCGCCACGACGGGGCTCGGCTTCACGCCGTCGCACTTCTCGGACGTGCGCGCCCAGATGGTGATGAAGATGGAAGCCCTGGCGGCGTATCAGTCCGTGGGCGCTCCGAGGGTCGATCTGCGACCGCGGATGGCCCAGGCGTACGCCCGCTACTGGGGGCGCTTCCGTGACTTCACGGAAGTCGAAGCGTTCGAACAGGTGGAGGGGTCGGCATGAGCGAGCGGGCGGGACGGGGAGGATGGGGTGCGGAGCGGAGGCTCGCGGCCCGCCTCGCCACGACGATGGCGCTCGCCGCGACGGCCGCGGGTCCGGCCCGCGCCCAGGAGCCCCCACCGATCCCGGCCGGCGTCGCCCCTCCGCCCGGCGAGTACGCGCCCGGCGTGGACGTGGTCCACTACGAGGTCGAGGTCGGCCTCGGCTATGGCGTGCTCTGGTTCGCGGGACGCACCGAGCTCCGGGTGGCGGTCACCGAGGCCGGCGCCACGCTGCCGCTGGACTTCACCGGCCTCGCCGTGACGGACGTTCGCCTCGGCGGCGCTCCGGCCGAGTCCACGCACGAAGACGGCGTCCTGCGGATTCCGCTGGGCCGCGCCCGCGCCGGGGACACGCTGAGCGTGACGGTGGCGTACGAGGGGGTCCCGGACGACGGGCTCATCCTGCGCGAGAACGTCCACGGAGATCCCTCCGCCTTCGTCGACAACTGGCCGAACCGGACCCGCTTCTGGCTGCCGAGCGTCGACCACCCGGCCGACAAGGCGACCGTCCGCTACACGGTGCACGCGCCGGAGGCCTGGCGGGTCATCGCCAACGGGCACCTGGCGGGGGAGCCGACGCCCACGCCCGACGACGCCATCGGGCCGAAGGAGCCGCGACGGAGCTGGGTGTGGGAGGTCGGTGTCCCGATCTCGCCGTACAACATGGTCATCGGCGCGGCGGACCTGACGGTGCACACGGTGGGGCTCGCCGCGTGCGGGCAGGCGCCGGCGTCTCGCCGGGCGGACGGATGCGTGGAGGTCACGTACTGGGTGTACCCGCAGGACGTCGACCGGGCGGAGCCCTCGTTCCGCCGCGCCGCCGAGATGGTGGACCACTTCGCCGACCTCATCGGGCCCTTCCCGTTCGAGAAGCTGGCCAACGTCCAGTCCGCCACACGCTTCGGCGGCATGGAGAACGCCTCGGCCATCTTCTATTCCGAGCAGGGCATCGCCAGCGGCAGGAACATGGAGGGCACCGTCTCGCACGAGATCGCGCACCAGTGGTTCGGCGACGCGGTCACGGAAGCGAGCTGGCACCACCTCTGGCTCTCCGAGGGCTTCGCCACGTACTTCGGGGCCCAGTTCTTCGAGGCGGCGGACGGGATCGAGTCGTTCCGCGAGCGGATGGAGCAGAGCCGGCAGCGCGTCGTCGCGTCCGAGGACGCGAATCGCCCGATCGTGGACACCTCCGAGCGCGACCTCTTCGCGCTGCTCAACGCGAACAACTACCCGAAGGGCGGTTGGGTCCTGCACATGCTGCGGGGCATCCTCGGCGACGACGCCTTCTTCGCGGGCATCCGGAGCTACTACGAGCGCCACCTCCACCAGGCGGTGCTGACCGAAGACTTCCGGCGGGTCATGGAGGAGGCGTCCGGTCTCGACCTGCGGTGGTTCTTCGAGCAGTGGATCCACCGGCCGGGCTTCCCGATCTTCGAGGTCGACTCGTCCTGGCTCCCCGGAGACTCCGGCCCGGGGAGCGTCGAGCTGACCGTCCGGCAGGTCCAGGACGAGGCCTGGCCGGCCTTCCGGGTACCGATGGAGGTCGAGCTGCGCGTGGAGGGTCAGACCGTCCGGCGGCCCCTCATCGTCGAGGGTCGGAGCGCGACCTTCCGCTTCGACGGCATCCCGGCCGAGCCCGACGCCATCACGCTCGACCCCGACGGCTGGGTCCTGAAGGGCGGGAGCTGACGGCGACCTCGAGCTTGCGGAGCGGACGGGCGTCCGGCGAGGTTTTCCCCCCGCCGCCTCCCCCGCGGGGTGCGGTCGGCGGCCTGAACGCACCGAAATCTGGCGATTGCCGTGCATCTAGAGTTCGAGCGGGACATCGTCGAGATCCAGGATCAGATCGACAAGCTCCTGGATCTCGCCGACCGCAGAGGCATCGACGTGTCCGACGAGGTCACCGTGCTGAGGGAAAAGCTCGAAGACCTCCGGACGCGCACGTACGCCAACCTCAAACCGATGGAGCAGGTGCAGGTGGCGCGGCACCCTCGCCGCCCCTTCACCCAGGACTACGTCGACCGGATCGTGACGGAGTGGGTGGAGCTCCACGGCGACCGCAACTACCGGGACGACGAGGCGATCGTCGGCGGCTGGGGCCGCGTCGGCGGGCGGACGGTCATGATCGTGGGCCAGCAGAAGGGCCGCGACATGAAGGAGAACCTCCGACGCAACTTCGGCATGCCCCACCCGGAGGGGTACCGCAAGGCGCTCCGGCTCATGAGGCAGGCCGAGAAGTTCGGCCGACCGGTCGTGACGCTCATCGACACGCCGGGCGCCTATCCGGGCATCGGATCCGAGGAGCGGGGCATCGGCGAGGCGATCGCCTTCAACCTCCGCGAGATGTCCCGGCTCACGGTGCCGATCGTCTCCATCGTGATCGGCGAAGGGATGTCCGGGGGCGCGCTCGGCATCGGCGTCACGGACCGGATCCTCATGCTCGAGCACGCGATCTACTCCGTGATCTCTCCCGAGGGCTGCGCGGCGATCCTGTGGCGCTCGGCCGAGCACCGCGAGAAGGCGGCCGACGCGCTGCGACTCACCGCCGAGGACCTCTACGAGGCCGGGATCTGCGACCGCATCGTGCCCGAGCCGCCGGGCGGCGCGCACTCCGACTGGGACGCCGCGGCGCGCGAGCTGGAACAGGCTCTGGGCGAGACGCTCGACGAGCTCGGCAAGCTGTCTCCGAAGAAGCTCCTGGCCCAGCGCTGGGCCAAGTACGAAGCGATCGGCGCCTGGCGCGTCGACTGACCGGACCAGGCGGCACCGATGGCCGGCTTCGCCGAAGTGCGCTTCAAGGGCTCGCGGAAGGGCTACTACGCCTACCGCGGGCTGGACCTGCGTCCGGGCCACCACGTGATCGTCCAGGCCGATCGGGGCGAGGACCTCGGCGAGGTCACCGCGGTGGGCGCCATCGCGGAGCGGAAGTGCTCGGCCTCCGAAGGCGGGTGCGCCACGCCTGCGCCGGAGCAGTCCGTGCTGCGCCACGCGCGTGACGAGGAGGTCTCGCGGCTCGAACAGCTCCGTGGCGACGAGGGACGCGTTCGCGCCGAGAGCCGCAAGCTCGTCGCGCGCCACGGGCTCAAGATGAAGGTGACCGAAGCCGAGTGGCAGTTCGATCGCAACAAGCTGATCATCTACTTCACCGCCGAGAAGCGGGTCGACTTCCGACAGCTCGTTCGTGATCTGGCGCGGACGTTCCGGGCCCGCATCGAGCTGAGGCAGATCGGGGTGCGAGACGAGGCGGCGCTGCTGGGCGGCGTCGGTCGCTGCGGACGTGAGCTGTGCTGCTCCACCTGGCTCCCCGAGCTCAAGCCGGTGTCGCTGCAGCTCGCCAAGGACCAGCGGCTCTCGCTCAACCCGGCGCAGATCAGCGGCTGCTGCGGTCGGCTCATGTGCTGCCTGATGTACGAGCACCGCACCTACGTCGAGTCGCGGCGGCGCTTCCCGCGCGAGGGCCGCAAGATCCGCACGGCGCTCGGCGAGGAGAAGGTCGTGGCCATCGACATCTGGCGGGACCTCGTCACCCTCCGGGCCGACGACGGCGAGCGCCGCACCGTACCCCTCGACGAGCTGAAGGTCGAGGTGGGCGGCACGTCGAGGCGCGGGGGCGACGAGTGAGCGAACGGCCCCGCCGATACTACACGACGCCGATCTACTACGCGTCCGGCGAGCCGCATCTCGGCCACGCCTACACCACGATCCTCACGGACGTCCTGGCGCGCTTCGACCGGCAGGACGACTGCGAGGTGCTCTTCCTCACGGGCACCGACGAGCACGGGCCCAAGATCCAGCAGGAGGCCGAGAAGCGGGGCGTCTCCCCCCTGGAGCTCTGCGACGACATGGCGGCGCGCTTCGCCGCGGCGTGGGAGCGGCTCGACGTCTCGCACGACCGCTTCATCCGGACGACCGAGGCGGAGCACAAAGCGGTCGTGACCGCGTTCGTGCAGCGGCTCTGGGATCGCGACCAGATCTACGAAGGCACGTACACGGGGTGGTACTGCATCCACGAGGAGCGGTACTGGACCGAGAAGGATCTGGGCCCCGACCAGACGTGCCCGGACTGCGGGCGGCCGGTGCAGCACCTGGAGGAGAAGAACTACTTCTTCCGGATGGGCGCGTGGCAGGAGGCGCTCGTCCGCCACATCGAGGAGGATGCCGGCTGGATCGTCCCCGAGGAGCGGCGCAACGAGATCCTCGGCTTCCTGCGCCAGCCGCTCGGCGACCTCTCGATCTCCAGACCGAAGTCCCGGGTCTCGTGGGGCATCGAGCTTCCGTTCGACCCGGACCACGTGGCGTACGTGTGGGTCGACGCGCTGATCAACTACCTGACGGCCTCCGGGGCGATCCGCCCCGACGCGGAGCCGGGCGCCCAGGGCTTCGAGGACGTCTCGGGCTCGTGGTGGCCCGCGGACATGCACGTGATGGGCAAGGACATCATCACGACCCACGCGGTCTACTGGCCGACCCTGCTCATGGGCGTCGGCCTGCCGCTTCCGCGTCGGATCCTCGCCCACGGCTGGTGGGTCGTCGGCGAGACGAAGATGTCCAAGTCGCTCGGCAACGTCGTCGACCCCCTGGCGCTCCGCGAGGACTTCGGCACCGACGCGGTGCGCTGGTACCTCATGCGCGAGATGCCCACCGG
>CALJLC010000506.1 GCA_937982605.1 uncultured Gemmatimonadales bacterium
TGGTGGCGGACTACTTCCGGCTCGAGGTCGCCGACTTCGCCTCCGCCGACCCCAACGCCGCGCTCCTGATCCCCGAGACGATGGCGCGCAAGCACCGTGTCTTCCCGATCGCCGAGGACGACCGGAACTTCGTGGTGGCCACCTGCGACCCGACCAACGTGGAGGCCGAGCGTGCGCTCGGCTTCAGCACCGGCCGGACCCCGACCTTCGTGGTGGCCGCGCCCGGGCAGATCCAGGACGCCCTCGACGAGCGGTATTCCCCCGAGCGCGCCGTCGAGACGCTGCTGGGCGGTCTGACCGAGGACGTCGGCGAGGACGCCGTGCGTCTCGTCGAGGAGATGGGGCCGGAGTCGATCTCGGAGGACGACGCCTCCGCGACCCCGGTCGTGAAGCTCACGAACCTCATCATCCGCGACGCCATCTCCGCCGGCGCCAGCGACGTGCACATCGAGCCGGGCCGGCGGCTCGGGGCGGTCCGCTACCGGGTGGACGGCGTGCTGCGCAAGCACATGGACCTCCCGATGGCCGCCCTCAACCGCATCATCTCGCGGGTGAAGGTCCTGGCCAAGCTCGACATCGCCGACCGCCTGCGACCCCAGGACGGCAAGGCGCGCGTCCAGGTGAAGAGCCGCGGTTACGACCTCCGCGTCTCGACGATCCCGGCCGGCGGCGCCGAGAAGTGCGTGATCCGCGTGCTCGACTCGAGCAGCTCGCTCTCGCTCGACGACCTCGACATCCCCAAGCCCGAGCTCGAGCGGCTCCGGGACCTCCTGACCAACCGGGACGGGATCGTCGTGGTGACGGGACCGACCGGATCGGGAAAGACGACCACGCTGTACGGGGCGCTGCGCGAGCTGGCGGACGGGAGGGTCAACATCATGACCGTCGAGGACCCGATCGAGTACGAGCTCGCGGGCATCACGCAGACCCAGGTCCAGGCGAAGCAGGGGATGACCTTCGCCAGCGCGCTGCGGGCGATGCTGCGCCAGGACCCCGACGTGATCCTGGTGGGTGAGATCCGGGACAAGGAGACCGCCGTCACCGCCGCCCAGGCCGCCATGACCGGTCACCTGGTGCTCACGACGGTTCACGCCAACGACGCCGTCTCCAGCGTGGCCCGCCTGGCCGACATGGGGCTGCAGTACGGCACGATCGCGCAGACGATGCGGGGCGCGATCGCCCAGCGGCTCCTCCGACGGGTCTGCATCACCTGCGCCGAGCCGGTGCGAGGCCAGCTCACGCCGGACGAGCAGCGGCTCACCGAGCGCCACGGCATGGAGCCGGTGGTGCGCGCGGTCGGGTGCACGGACTGCGGCTTCACGGGATACCGCGGACGGCTTCCGGTCAACGAGGTCCTGATCTCGAGCCCCCGCTTCCAGCAGGCGATCGAGCAGCGAAAGGGGTGGAGCACGCTGGCGCGCGTGGCGGCCCAGGGTGGGATGCGGTCTCTGCACGAGGTGGGCCTCGAGTGGGTCACGCAGGGCAAGACCACGCTCGTGGAGGTGGAGCGGGTGCTCGGACAGGCCCTCGATCTGGAGAGCGAGGAGATCCAGACCGGCCCGCCCCGGGTGCTGATCGTCGACGACGACGAGGAGGCGCGCCTCATGATGAGGACGCTCCTCGAGCGGGACGGCTTCGAGGTCGAGGAGGCCGAGGACGGTCACCGCGGGCTCGATCTCCTCAAGACGGACCAGGACTTCAAGCTCATCGTGCTCGACCTGGCCATGCCCGGCCTGAGTGGTCGCGAGGTGCTCGACCAGATCCGGGGCTCCGTGGACACGTCCGCCCTGCCGGTCCTGATCCGCACGGCCACCGGCAGCGACACCCTCGAAGCCGAGCTGCTCGAGGCGGGCGCGGACGACTACGTCGAGAAGTCCGTGGACGCGACCCGCTTCATGGCGCGCGTCCACGCCGTGATGCGCCGGGCGCTCTGATCCTCGGCATGGCGCGCTCCCGCCGACGGGCGACGGTCCTCGCGGTCGCCGCGCCCCTCCTGCTCGTCGCGGCGCTCGTCTCCTCCGCGCTGACCCCCCTCCGCGCGTCGGCCCAGATGGAGTTCCGTGGCGACGAAGGCACGCTGCGCCTCGGCGGTCAGATGGACATGCACTACCTGGCGGCGTCGCCGGACGGCCAGAACGACGACTTCCTGATCCGTCGGGCCTGGATCACGATCAACGCGACGTACAACGACTTCCTTCGGGCCGACTTCACCTACGACGCCGTCACCAACCTCGTCTTCGACGCGTCGGTCGGCTTCGCGTTCGACCCGGCCTTCCGGGTCTCGTTCGGCCGGTTCAAGCGCTCGTTCGACCTCTTCGTCCTGAACTCGATCGGGGACATCCCCTTCCTGGAGCGCGCGGGAACGGTGCCGGGCGTGCAGCCCGCGTGCACCGGAGTCGGGACGGTCTGCACCTACGGCCGCCTGAGCGAGCGGCTCCTCTTCGCCAACCGGGACACGGGGCTGCGCGTGCAGGGCTCGCTCGGGCGCTTCGGTTACGACGCGAGCGTCACGAACGGGACGCCGGGCGGGGCCCGGGACACCAACGACGCCAAGTCCGTGGCCGCACGGGTGACCTGGTCGCCCACCCAGGGGGTCGAGGTCGGCATGAACGGCACGATCAAGGACTTCGACGCGCCGGGCGGCGACGCCGAGTACGCCCACGCCTGGGGCCCCGACTTCACGATCGGGACGTGGCGCGACGGGCTCCACGTCCAGGGCGGCTTCCTGGCCGGCGAGAACTGGCTGTCGTATGCCGGTCCGCCCGCGCCCGGCGCCGATCCGGCCGGGCCCGGCACCTTCGTCACCGCCCAGGTCCAGGCGACGTACTACGTCCCCGTCGACTCGGATCGCCTCGAGGGCATCGAGCCGCTCTTCCGGATCAGCGTGGCCGACCCCGACGACGGAATCGACGACGACGGAGGCCTGCTCGTCACCCCGGGCTTCGCCGCGTATTTCGTCGGCCGCAACCGCATCTCCCTCAACCTCGACTGGTACGATCCCGCGAGTGGAGACGCGGTCTGGGCGCTGCGCGTGGGGACGCTCCTCTTCTACTGATCGTCCGCCGCCCGTGCGGGACCGGGGTGGGCGCACACTCGGTTTCGCCGTGCGCGGGGCCCCGTCGGGAACACGGAGGCGGGGCGCCAGAGTATGACGCTCCGGACCTTGGCGACCCCGTCAAATCCGATTGACACCCCCCGCGGCGGGCGGCAGGTTTACGGGCTGTCCGTATCCGGCCGACCGCGTCGCCCGCAGCTCCGGCGCGGGGCCGTTTTTTCGTCGAACCCACGACCCGCATGTTCAACTCCCTGCGGAGCCGCCTGATCATCATCACGCTCGTCCTGGCGACGGCGGTCTGGCAGCTCTACTCGCACAAGTCGCGTACCGGTGACTGGCTCAAGCTCGGCCTCGATCTCCAGGGCGGAATGCACCTGGTGCTGGAGGTCGACGACCCCGACGGGACGATGACGTCGGAGGCCAAGGCCGACATGATCGACCGCGTGGACCGGATCATCCGGACCCGCATCGACGAGTTC
>CALJLC010000507.1 GCA_937982605.1 uncultured Gemmatimonadales bacterium
TTCGTCGTCGACGGCGAGGACTTCTCGGGCAACAAGGTGCCGGGGGTCGCGCCGAGCCGGGTCGACGCCGTCGCGGCGCTCGACCGCGGCCCCGGCTTCGTCGAGCTCCGGGGCCTCTGGCAGGACGACGTGCCGGTCGACGACGAGGGCACCGCCTCCGCCGAGTCGTACTTCCCTGTCGGCGCCGGCCTCGCCCTGCGCTCGGTCTGGTCCGGGCGGCTCGCGGTGGAACCGTTCGTGGCGCTCGCCGACCTCTACGCCGAGTCGTACGTGGCGTCCGTCGTGCCCAACGCCTTCGGCTCGCGCTACTTCGAGCCGGGGCTGCCCCGCTCCTTCCGGCTCGGGGTCGGCGTGACGTGGGGTCCGAGCTGAGGAGGCCTACCGCACCCGACAGCCGGCGGCGTCCCGCACGAGGGCGAGCGCGTTGACGACCGCCCGCTCGCCGGTGGGGTCGGACGGACGGTTCACCGCTCGCCCGCCCACGACGAGGGCGGTCGAGCCGCCACCGTCGAGGTTCAGCGCCTCCTCGGCGCCCAGCGCCTCGAAGAGCCCTGCCAGCTCCGGCAGCGACATCCCCACGGAGTGGGGTGGCTGCCTGCCGTCCACGGCCGCGAGCCAGAGGACGCCGGCGTCGGCGTCGTAGCCGACCGCCGATCGCGGATGCCGCGCCGCGGCGAAGGAGGGTCGAGCCGACACCGTGAGGTCCCCGACGCGAGCGCCGGCGTCGAGCAGGTCCGGATCCCCGCCGACGGCGACGGTCCGCCCGTCCCCGCGGCCACGCTCCACGATCCATCCGACGTCAATCCCGGACGGTCCGACCTCGGCGCTCTCCACGCGGGGGGGCTCCCCCGCCCGCCAGGCGAAGGTCGGACGCTCGGCCGACGAGACGACACGCCCCCGGTCGATCTCCACCCCGAGCGCGGCGCCCTGCGGCGTGAAGAAGTCGGCGTTGAGCGCGGCCAGCACCCGGTCGCCCGCGCGGCGGGCCATGGCCGTGACGGTCTCCCGACCGGAGCCACCGCGCTCCCGCGCCTCGGGGCGGAGGAGCGCGAAGCCGAGCTCGCAGCGATCCCGGAGTCGCGCCTGCACGAGATGCACGGCCCACGGGCCCCGCGGCGACCAGAGGTATCGGTACACGACCCCGGGTGCGACGGAGCGGGACCGGACGGTATCCGGCTCGAGCAGCTCGGTCGCGGCGGGAGGGAGCGAGAGGGCCAGCGCCGCCGGCTCGTCCGGGGGCGCGCAGGCGGCGGCCACCACGGCCACCAAGAGCGCCGTCCGCGAGGTCCTGCGCGGCCGCGGACCTGCTATGTTCCGGCGATTCGGAAACCCCACCGTCGAGACCTCGTGACGCGATTCGCAGCTGCGCTGGCTCTGATCCTGACCTGCGTGGGTCCGAGCCCCGCGCGCGGACAGACGCCGGGCCCCGACGCCGGGGACGGTGTCCGCTTCGGCATCTCCGTCGGCGGCATCAGCACGATCGGCGTCAGCGTCGAGTTCTTCCGCGATTCGCGGAGCCTGGACCTGACGGTCGGGACCTGGCGCTTCCGCGACGTCTCGCTCTCCGCCGTCGCGCGCCAGTACCTCGGCGCCGGCGCCGCGCGGCCCGTCGTGGGCCTCGGTCTGTGGACGGTGGCGGCGAAGCCCGCGCGGGACGAGCGCCTCGGGTGGTCCCTGGTCGTGCGGGCGCCGATCGGCGTCGACTGGGAGCTCTCGGACCCCCACGCGGTCGGCTTCTTCCTCAACGTGAACCGCGGGCTCTGGGTGCGCCGCTCGGACCCCGAGGACACGGCGCCGCTCAACCGCCGTCTCGTGCCGCTCCCCGAGGTGTACTGGCGCGTCGCCCGCTGAGCGCGGCGTCACCAGTCTCCCGAAGGCTCGTCCCAGCTCTCGGACCAGAACCGCTCCTCCTCGTCGTCGATGGCGTCGAGGTCGAGCGGCTCGTCGTCGTCGACCCACACCGCGCCATCGGTGATGATGCGCTCGATGAGCGCGTCGTCGACCACGGGCACACGCGCGAAGGCGTCCCGCCGCCGGACGTGGAGGGTCACGCCGGCGGCCATCGCGAGCAGCGCGAAGCCCGCGCCGAAGACGAACCAGAAGAAGGCGATCACGAGAGGCGGAATCAGTCGAGGGGGGTCATACCCACATACTTGAGCCCGCTTCCCGTGTTGAAAAGGACGATCTCGTCGTCCGCGTCGATCAGCCCCATCTCCATGAGCATGGGTACCGCCGCGGCGACGGCTCCGCCCTCGGGCGCGGCGAAGATCCCCGTGTCGGCGCCGAGCCGGGCCACCCACTCGGCCATGAGGTGGTCGGGAACCGCCACTGCGCCGCCCCCCGAGGCCCGGAGCGCGTCCAGGATCAGGAAGTCACCGACCGCGCCCGGAACGCGAAGGCCCGAGGCGTAGGTGGCGGCACCCTCCCACGTCTCGGCGTGTTTCGCGCCCTGCTGCCACGCGCGCACCATCGGCGCACACCCGGCGGCCTGCACCGTGAACATCTTCGGCCGCTCCGATCCGATCCAGCCGAGCGCCTCCATCTCGTCGAACGCCTTCCACATGCCGATGAGGCCGGTGCCTCCGCCCGTCGGGTAGACGATCGCGTCGGGGAGGCGGCCGTCGAGCTGCTCGACGAGCTCGTAACCCATCGTCTTCTTCCCCTCGACGCGGTACGGCTCCTTGAGCGTCGAGAGATCGAACCACCCCTTCTCCTCCACGCCTTTCCGAACGACCCGGCCGCAGTCGCTGATGAGCCCGTCGAGGAGCTGCACGTCGGCGCCCAGCGCCCGCATCTCCTCGAGGATCGGCGCCGGCGTGTCCGTCGGCACGACGACGTGCACCGGAAGGCCGGCCGCGGCGCCGTACGCCGCCGCCGCGCTGCCGGCGTTGCCCGCCGACGGGAGCGCGACCGCCTCGGCGCCGAGCTCGAGGGCGCGGGAGACGGCCAGGCACAGCCCACGCGCCTTGAAGCTGCCGGTCGGGTTCTGGCCCTCGTCCTTCACCCAGACGCGGCGCGCCCCGTAACGGGCCGCCGTCCGCGGCGCGTCGACGAGGGGGGTCCACCCTTCGCCCAGCGCCACCCTCGCCGCCGGATCCCGGACCGGGAGCACTTCCGCGTAGCGCCACAGATCTGCCCGTCGGCACGCGACGTCGGCCCGGCCGAAGCCGGCGCGGACCGCCGCGAGGTCGTAGCGGGCGAAGAGGGGCTTGCCGGCCGAGGACAGCCCGATGAGCTGCTCGCTGTCGTACCGTTCCCCGGTCGCCGTGCACTCGAGGTGGGTGGCGCCGGGCATCGTGTCTGGGTCCGTCATGGCTGGGGGGTCGGGTCAGGTCCGTGCCCCGGATGGGGCGTCGGAAGGCGGAGAAGTATACGGAGACCGGCGGCGAAGAGGGCAGCGGCCAGGGGGACGAGCCAGAGCGGCGGGGGGGCCTCCGGATCGGCGAAGGTCGATCGCAGGGCCGGCGTGGACGCCAGCACGACGATCGTGCCGTTGTTGAGGAGGTGCATGAGGACGCCGACCCAGATCGATCCCGTCCTCAAGACGGCCCACGCGATGACCATCCCGAGCGTGGCGGTGGGGAGGAAGCGGATCACGGTCTCGAAGGAGAGATGGAAGGCGCCGAAGACGACGCCGTTGAGCACGACGAGGCGCCAGGGGGAGAGCGTGCGCGTGCCGCCGAGAAGGACGCCGCGGAAGACGATCTCCTCGCAGACCGCGGGGGTGACCGCGAGAAGGAGGAGGAGCCACGCCAGACGGGCCGGCGTGTCCGCGGTGACCAGCTCCTCGAGACCCTCGAGCAGCTCCCACGGCACCGGGAGGACGAACGTCTGGAGCCACCCGATGACCCAGACCATCGGCATGGCGCCGGCAATGAGGAGCACCGCGCCGGCCAGGGCGGAGCCCCCAGGGCGGCGCAGGGAGAGCGTCCGGACCGGGTCGTACCCGCCCGCCGCCACGAAGGCCGCCGCCGGCACGAAGAGGAGGAGCCACTCGGCGGCGAGGAGTCCCCGCTCGCCCAGCCGGAGCTGGAGCTGGATTCCGCCCCAGAAGAAGGCGACTGCCAGCAGCGCCACAAAGACGAGCGCCTCGGACTCGCTCGGTACGCCGCGCTCCCCGCGGCGGGCACGGAGCCGCTCCAGGAAGCCGCCCCTCACCTCGGCGTCTTCGTCCCCTCCGCCGAAGAGCACACGCTCGCTGCCGAAGGCGGAGGCCGCGAAGCGCAGCGCGAGCACCGCGTACACCGTCGTCGAGGCGAGGACGAGCGCGCCCAGCCCCAGCGCCGCTTCGCCGGTCATCAGATCCCGGAAGAAGAAGGCGACCCCCGCCACGGGCAGCACCGCCAGGAGGGGGCCGAAGTCGATCCCCGGGATCGCCGGCAGCATCGCGGGCACGATCACCGCCATGTATACCGGGGTGAGGGCGTTCTGAGCCTCCTTGAACGACGAGGAGCGCACCGCGATGCCCAGGAAGAGGGCCCCGAAGAGCACGGCCAGCGGGACGAGGGTCGCGAAGATCGCCAGGACCGCGCCGAGCGGAAGCGAGACCTCGAGACCGATCGCGGCGGTGAGCTGCAGCGCCCCCGTCTGGAAGGTCAGGATCATGCTGCCGAGGTTCAGCCCCGCGGCCACGATTCCGATGAGCGCCACGGTCACGAACTTCCCGGCCACCACGGACCGCGGGTGCACCGGAGCCGTGAGGAGCGTCTCGAGCGTGCCCCGCTCCTTCTCGCCCGCGGCGAGGTCGATGGCGGGGTAGAAGGCTCCGAGCAGGGTGATCACGACGAGCAGCAGCGGCAGGATCCGGCCGAGCGCGTATCCGCCCACCTCCTCCGGTCGGGCGATCGAGGAGTCCGCCAGCGCCAGCGGCCGCGCGAAGTCCGGGGACAGGCCCCGCGCCTCCAGCCGGCCGAGGAGGAGCGAGTCGCTCCAGGCGTCGAGCAGGGAGCGGAGCTCGCCCCGCGCCCGGTTGGAGCGATCGGAGGTGGCGTCGTAGAGGAGCGTCACGCTCCGGGAGCCGTCCTCCCCACCCGTCGCGCCGAAGACCGCGACCGCCGCCACCGAGTCCGAGCGCATCGCTTCTTCCGGCGGACCGTCGATCGGGACGACGCGGAGCGCCGAGTCGGCCTCGACCAGGCGGAGCAGCAGGGGCGGCGCGTCGCCGACGAGCGCCACCGGTGCCGCCTCGGCCTCGAGGTTGCGCAGCCCGAAGAGGAAGAGCTGCTCCATGACGATGAGCAGCACGGGGTAGAGGAGGACCGGCACGACGATCATCATGAGCAGCGTGCGACGGTCGCGGAGCGTCTCCCGCAGCTCCTTGGCACACACGACGCGCCACGCGGCAACGCGCTCCGTCACGGCGGCCCTCCGGCTCCCGATGGGACCTCCGGGCCGGTGACCAGCCGCAGGAAGGCGCGCGCCAGGCTGGCCTCGCCCGTGGCGGCGACCAGCTCGGCCGGCGTCCCCTCCGCCACGATCGTGCCCGCGTGGAGCACGCCGACCCGGTCGGCGAGGAGATCGACCTCGTCCATCTGGTGGGTCGAGAAGAGGATCGCCTTGCCCCGGCCCCGCTCGCGCTCGATGAAGTCGTAGATCGCCTGACCGCTCACGACGTCGAGCCCGAGGGTCGGCTCGTCGAGGACGAGCGCCGGGGGATCGTGCACCAGGGCGCGAGCGAGCGAGACGCGCTGGCGCTGGCCCGTGGAGAGCCGGCCGCAGAGTCGATCGGCGAAGTCGCCGATGCCGAAGAGCTCCACGAGCTCCTCGACCCGGCCGCCGAGCTCCCCGCCGCCGAGGCCGTGCAGCCGCCCGAAATACGCGATCAGCTCCCGGGCGCTCAGGCGCTCGTAGAGCCCCATCGAGGCGGCGAGAAAGGCGAGGCGGCTCCTCGCGGCGATCGGGTCGGCCACCACGTCGATGCCGTCGACGGAGGCGGTCCCCCCGGTCGGGCGGAGGAGCGTGGCGAGGCATCGCAGCGCGGTCGTCTTCCCCGCCCCGTTCGGGCCCAGCAGCGCGAACACCTCGCCGGGCGCCACGTGGAGCGTGAGCTCCCGCACGGCCTCGAGGGGGCCGTACCGCTTGGTGAGCGTCGAGACGCGGATCATGCGCGGGCGAGGCGGAGGCGGACGGGTCGGCCGGGGCGCGCGGAAGCTAGGCAGAAGCTCGTGATCCGGCGAACATCCGGAACGGCGCCCGGGTATCCGACACGACCGACGACAGGCGTAGTCGGCGTGCAACCCTGTCTCCCGGGTGTCGCATCGAAGTACCCGGATATGACCGCGAATTCGACGAACCCGCCCGAACACGAGCTCATCCGCCTGGCGGCGGAAGGGGACGGGCGTGCCATCCGGTCGCTGTACGACCGGTACGCGCCGCGCGTCTACGCCGTCGTGCGCCGGATCGCGGGGGACGACGACCTGGCGC
>CALJLC010000508.1 GCA_937982605.1 uncultured Gemmatimonadales bacterium
CCGGGTGGCCGCGTGGACGATCCAGTCCACCCCGCCGGAGCGGGCGGAGGCCGCCCGCACCGACTTCTTCGAGGGGGAGCCGTTCCTCCTCGGTCGCTTCGGTGGCGCCGACGGCCCCTTCGTCTACGTCGCCGTCCCGACGGAGCGGCTGGGCGAAGTCGACGGTCTGCTGCCGCTGGAGCGGATCGAGGTGACCGGACGGGTCCGTACCGGCGCCTCGGCCCTCACGGGCGCTCCCATCATCGACCTGCTGTCGCTGGAACGGTCGCCGAGGCCGGGTCGGTGACGGGCGCGCGGGCGCGCTCTCTGGCGGGGGTCGTGGCGGCCGCCTGCGCCGTCTCCGCCGCGGCGTGCGGGTCGGGCCCGACCCAGGTGATGGACACGCCCGTCGAGGTGCTCGTGGCCGGTGGAGACAGCCAGTACGGCACAGTGGACCAGACGCTTCCGACGCGGCTCCACGTGGTCGTCCGCTCCCTGGCCAGCCAGCTGCCGGTGCGCGGGCGGGTCGTGACGTGGCGCGTCACGGAGGGAGATGCGGCCATCACGGGTACGGCCGCCCAGCCCACGGACTCGACCGGGTCGGCGCGGGCCACGGTGCGCCTCGGCTCCACGCCGGGGGAGGTTACGGTGGAAGCGTCGGTCGAGGGGAGCGGCGCGGTGGCCGCCTTCCGGCTGTTCACCGTCTCCCGCCCGGTCCTCGATGAGCTCTCCGCGGGCGCCGTGGCGCCGGGCGAGGCCATCGTCCTCACCGGCTCGAACTTCAGCCCCGACGCGGAGCAGAACGTCGTCCTCTTCTCGGGCGTGCGCGGTCGGGTCACCGACGCGACGACGACGTCGCTCACCGTGACCGTCCCGGAGTGCCTCCCCGAGCGGGCGGTCCAGGTCACGACCCAGCTCGGGGCACTGGCCAGCGATCCTCTTCCGCTCTCGGTCGGCGCGGGCGGAGACGTCGACGCGATCGCCGTCGGCGAGGTGCTCGACGCGATCGACTCGGGCGGCTTCACCTGCGTGACGCTGCCCGGAGACGGCGCCGCGGAGTATCTGGTCGTCGCGCAGGCGGCGAGCCCCGTCGGCGGCGCGACCCACGTGGTGACCCTCCGCGGTCTCGCGGGCGGGGCCACCGCGCCCGCGGTCGCTCCGCCTCCGGCCATCCGGGCCTACCGGAAGACGGAAGCCGCCCGGCAGGCGCGCCCGGAGCGCTGGTGGACCCGACCGTTCTCCCGCGCGCTCCGGCCCGGAGACGACCCGCAGCAGCTGTGGGACGACCGCCTCCGCGCGCTGGAGGACGACGTCGTGCGGAGCGGGGCTTCACGGTCCTCCTCCGCCGGCCCCGGCCGGGTCGAGGAGCCGCCCGCGGCCGTCGGCGCCGGGCCGGCGCGCGTTCCCGCGGTCGGCGAGCGGCGCACGTTCCGGGTGTTCCGGGCGCCCGGCGACTTCGCGCAGGTGACCGCGGAGGCACGCCACGTCGGCGCGCGCGCCGCGCTGTTCGTCGACGACGACGCGCCCGACGGAGGCTTCGACGCGGCGGACCTGCAGGCCTTCTCGCGGCGCTTCGACGAGGCGAGCCACCCGACCGTGACCGGAGCCTTCGGTGCCGCGTCCGACATCGACGCCAACAGCCGGATCATCATCCTCTTCACCCCGCAGGTGAACGCGCTCACGCCTCGGGGCGCCAACGGCTTCATCGCCGGGTTCTTCTTCGGCGTCGACCTCCTTCCGGAAGAGCAGGGGAGCAACGCCGGGGAGATCTTCTACTCGATCGCGCCCGACCCCGGCGGCGTGCATTCGGATCCGCGTCCGACCGAAGACCTGCTGCGGGTGACGCCGGCCGTGCTGAGTCACGAATTCCAGCACATGGTCCACTTCAACGAGCGCGTGATCTCGCTCGGCGCGGCGGGGACCGAGGCGACCTGGCTCTCCGAAGGGCTCGCGCAGTTCGCCGAGGATCTCGTCGCGCGCCACTACTCGGACCAGGGTGACACCGCCTCCGCCGACCTCTTCCGGACCGGCGTGCGCAGCCGCACCCGCCGATACCTGTCGGGTCCCGACACCGTGTCCCTCCTCGTGTCGTTCGGACAGGGGACCCTGGCCGAGCGGGGCGGGGGGTATCTCTTCACCACCTACCTCGCCGACCGGTACGGCGTCGACATCGCGGGTCGGCTCACGCGTTCGACGGCCACCGGTATCGCCAACGTGGAGGACCGCACGGGAACCAATTGGGCTCCGCTGCTGTCCGATTGGTGGACGGCGACGTACCTGGACGGGCTGGGAATCGCCACGGCGCCCCTCGTCTACCCGTCGATCGACCTGAGGGACTTCCTGGGTGACCCGTTCCCGCTCGAGCCGGAGCCCGTGGGCGCCGGCGACTTCGTGCGGACGGTTTCCCTGCGTTCGTCCGCGGCGGCGTACTACATTGTGACGCCCGGGGCGGGAGGGACCACCACCCTCCGTCTCGGGGGCGAGGCGGCGGGCGTGCCTTCGCCACAGGCTTCGGCCGGGATGAGAATCGTAAGAATCAACTGAGCGGAGTCCGACGGCTGAATCTTCGCCGTGGACGCTGCGTAGTGACAGAGTCGAAAACGAGGAGAAGCGGCGGGCCTAACGATGCGCTGTTCGACATGCGGTGAGACCCTCCAGCCCGGCGCGGTCCGGTGCCCGACGTGCGGGACGTCGACGCCCGTGGGCATGGCGATCAGCCGCCCGACGGGGGTGCGTCGCTGTCCGCGCTGCTCCTATCAGGGCGAGGGGATGCCGTACTTCCGGCGCGCCGGGCACGTGGGCCTGCTCGTCGGTGCCAGCCTCTTCACCTACGGCTTCGGCGGCCTCGTGTACTGGCTGGCGCGGCGGCGGCACCTCGTCTGCCCCCGGTGCGGCCTCGGCTGGGAGAACGCCTCGCGCGCGCTCGCCGTGGCGGGGCCGGAGCCGGAGCAGCGCGTCATCGAGGCCGAGCCCGACCAGAAGCTCCCCAGCGCCGGGCTGAAGCGCAGGATCCTGGGCACGGCGATGGTGCTCTTCGCGAGCCTGCTCGTGCTCGTCGGCTTCGTCGAGTGGGAGATGGCGGCGGTGGCCGTCGGCTCGGTGCTCGGCGGCGGCGGATCGCTCACCTTCTACTGGGGCTGGCAGGGCCTTCAGGAGCGGCGCCGCGCCATCATGCAGGGCCTCCAGCGCAAGATCCTGCGCCTCGCCTCGGCGCGCGGCGGCCGGCTCACGGTCACCGAGGTGGCCGCCGACCTGAATCTGGCGCTCCCGGCCGCCGAGCGGATCATGGAGGAGATGGACGACGGCTTCCGCGTCCGCTCCGACATCTCCAACGAGGGCGTCCTGTACTACGACTTCCCCGAGATCCGTCACCGCAGGGAACTGGGCGTGACCGACGGCCTGGTGGAGCTCGGCCCCGGCGACTGAGCGAGCCGGGCCAGCGTGAGGCCTCCGAGGATGACCGCGGCCCCTGCGAGCTGGAGCCCGCTGGGCTGCTCTCCGAGCCAGATCCAGGCGGTCGCGAGGCCGAAGACCGGGACGAGGTTGGAGTAGACGGCGGTGCGGTTGTTGCCGAGGTCGCGGACGCCGCGGTACCAGAGCAGGTACGCGATCCCGATCGAGAAGAGGCCGGCGTAGACGACGCCGGCCCACGCCCCGGGGCTGACCGCGGCGAGGTCGGTGTCGAGGACGGCGGGCGCGCCCATCGCGACCAGCACGGGGGTGCCCACGACGACCGTCCACGTCGTCATCCGGAGCGGTCCGTAGCGGCCCACCGGGTCGCGGCCCGCGACGGTGTACGTCGCCCACAGCACCGACGCCACGACCATGACGAGGTCGCCCCGCAGCGTGTCCGAGCCGAGCGAGACCTCGCCCCCGCCTCCCAGCACCACGAGCGCCATCCCCGCCAGCGTCCCCCCGACGCCGAGCGCCACGTGGGGCGTCGGTCGCTCGTGACCGGCGGCGGCCGAGAAGAGCAGCGTCCACACGGGGGTCGTCGAGAGCAGCAGGCTCGCGTTTCCGGCCCGGGTCCAGTCCAGGCCGTAGATGAAGCAGAGCTGATACAGGACGTTGCCCAGCAGCCCGAGCGCCACGATGCGTCCCACGTCCTCGCGCGCCGGCCAGAGGGGACCCGGCGTGCGCCGGACCACGAGTCCGAGCGCCAGGAGGGCGAGCGGGAAGCGGAGCGCGTTGAGGGCCAGGGGATCGAGCTCGGAGAGCACGATCTTGGTCACCGAGAAGTTCACGCCCCAGATGGCGGCCACCGCGAGGAGCCCCAGATCCGTGGCATAACCGCGTACGCCCGCGGCGGGCTCGTCCTTCGGAAGACTCGAACGTTGTGTCACGGTCAAATGGGGCGGTAAGTTGGAAAGGCTGCCCCCACCCCGCCACTCGATGGGTCATGTCGGTCGCGAACGTGCTCAGACTCGATGAATATCGGGACAGACGAAGCCATCGTCAGGAGACGGCGCGGTCCTACCTGGGCCGGGACGACACCCGCACGCGTCTCTTCGATCACCTGACCGAGCTCGCGGCTCTGACCGCCTCGGACCGCGTCGCCGCGGTCTGGATCGACGAGTTCGGCCAGGGGCTCGCGCATCCCTACCTCGTGGTCGATCTGCTCTCCGACCGCCCCCGCCGGCTCTTCGCGGTGGAGCCGCTCCATCGTGCGTGGGAATGCGGCGTGCCCGGCGCGCACGATCAGGCCGCCGAGTCCGACGCCGGCCCGGGAGGAGCGTTCGCCATCGCGCTCGGCAGCGACGGGTCGCGCAGCTGGTTCCTCTTCGCCAGCTCCGCCACCCGCAAGCGCCCGCTCGAGGACGCGGCGCGGGAGCGGGCGATGTTCCTCGCGGGCGAGTGCTCGTCGCTGGTGCTCCACCTCGATCTCGACCTTCCGGAGCGCTCCGACGGGGCCAGCTTCGAGGGGTGGCCGATCCTGGTCGACCTCGAGGGTCACGAGGACGACGAGGAACGGGCCCGGCTCATCAAGGCCCGCTTCGTCGTGGGCCGCCTGGCCCGCATGCTCGTGGCCGAGGACTTCGTGCTCTCGCCGACGCTCCGGCTCGAGCAGGCGGGCGCGGCGCGCGAGGAGCTCCGGCAGTCTCCGCCGGGCGACGCGGAGGACCGGCGGACCCTGCACGACGCCCTCGACGCCTACGAGCGTGCCGATCTGCCGGCGCTCGCCGCCGCCCTGCAGGAGATGGGAGCGGCCGCGGAGCGCCGGGACCACGCCGCCGGGGCCGTCGAGCTGTACACGTGCGCGTACGCGACCGCCGCGGTACTCGGCGACGCCACCTCGGCGATCGAGTCCGCCCGCTGTGCGGGGCGGGTGCAGCGCCGTCGCGCGTCGTGGGAGGAGGCCGCCTCCTGGTACGGCCTGGCGCTGGCGATCGCGCGGAGCGCCGGCCTGGCGGCCCTCGCGGCCCGTTCGCTGGCGGGTATGGGTGTCGTGCGGCGTGAGCGGGGCAACCTGCCCGGTGCGCGCGACTGCCTCGACGAGGCGCTGCGGGCGGCCCAGTCGTCAGGCGACCGCGAGACGATCGCCACGATCCATCACGACTTCATGGGTCTCGAGCAACAGGTCGGCGACCTCCACCAGGCGCTGCGACACGGATGGCGCGCGGTGAACGCGTACAAGAGCCTCGACGCGCGGACCCGCTGCATGGCCGGACTCGCCGGTGTGCTTATCGAGGTCGGCGACCTGGCGGCGGCCACCGATGCGTGGACCCTCGTCCTCTCGGGCACGGGAGAGGTCTACTACCGTGTCTACGCGACCGCCGGCCTGGCGCACATCGCCGCGCTCGGTGGCGACGCCACGGAGTTCGAGCGGTGGAGCCGGCGCTGCGACGAGGAGGGATGGGAAGGCGGCCCGCGCGCGGCGAAGGCCGAGATCCTCCACTACCGCGGGCTTGGATACCGTCAGCTCGGCCTGGTGGACGACGCGCGCGTCTGGCTACGTCGCGCGATCGACTTCGCGGAGGAGCACGGCTTCAGCCGGGTACTCTTCCGCGCGGAGGCCGACCTGCGCGAGCTGGAGGCGTGGCAGGAGGTGGAGAAGACCACGCACGCCCCCGCCCCACCCGAGGTCCGGGAGGGACTGCGGGTCATGCGCGAGCTCGAGGTGGCCGGGGCGTCCTGAGGCGCCCCGACGGCCGGGCCCGGCGTCCGCCGGACCCGGCGCGGAGACTCCCCGCGGATCAGCTGCCCGAATCGGGCGTCAGCGACCCGGAGTCCGGCGTGAGGGATCCCGAGTCGGGCGTCAGCGACCCGGAGTCCGGCGTGAGGGACCCGGAATCGGGCGTCAGCGGATCCGTGAGCGACGTGCCGCACGCGGCCAGGG
>CALJLC010000509.1 GCA_937982605.1 uncultured Gemmatimonadales bacterium
CTCTGTGCTGGGAGTCGCCTGGGCGCCGGGACGTGCTACGCGGGCCGCGTCCCGCTCCCGACGATCCTGCGGGCCGCCGGCCTCACCGGGGCGCTTCCGGTGATCGGGGCGGGCTTCCCCTGGCTGGCCCGCGAGCTCTTCGGTTTCATCCCGGGCGCGCTCGTGAGCTCCCTCGTCCTCTTCGCGCCGCCGGTCCTCTGCCTCGGCGCGGTCGTCCCCTATCTCGTCCGGGCCGACACCGAGAGCCTGGCCTCGGTCGGCCGGCGCGCCGGGGACGTGAGCGCCGCGGCCACCGCGGGCTCGATCCTCGGCTCCTTCGCCACCGGGTTCGTGCTGCTCCCGGCGATGCCGCTCACCGTGCTCCTGGGTGCGACCGCCGGCGCGCTCGTCCTCATGGCGCTCGCGTCTCGGCGGATCGTGCCCGCGGGGGAGGGGCCCGAGGCGGAGCGCGGAGACACCGCCCGACTCACCTCGGCCGCGCTCGCGCTGCCCCTGCTGGGCGTGCTCGCCTCGGGGGCGCCGCCGGACACGCTGTACCGGGCCGAGACGCTCTACACCTCCGTGGCCGTCACCGAGCGGACATGGGCCGGCGGCCGGGTCGTGCGAGAGCTCTGGCAGAACGGCGGCTCGTCCTCGGCAGAGTACGTCGAGGACGGATCGCCGGCGCACGCCTATGCCGTCGCCAGCCTGGAGATCCTGGATTCGCTGGCGCTGATGCCGGAGCGGGTGCTCGTGCTCGGGGGCGCCGCGCTGACGCTGCCGGTCGCCTTCGAGCGCCGGGACCCTTCGGTGCGCACGGACGTCGTCGAGATCGACCCGCGGGTGACCGAGCTGGCCGCGCGCTACTTCGCCTTCGGAGCGCGTGAGCGGCCGGGGATCCGGGTCGTCCACGACGACGGCAGGCTCTTCCTCCGTCGGGCATCCGAACGGTACGACCTCGTGTACCTCGATGTCTTCGACCACCTGCTCACCGTCCCGTGGACGATGGTCACCCGGGAGGCGCTCACGGGCATGGCGGACGCGCTCGAGCCGGACGGCGTCTTCATGGCGAACGTGCTGTCTCCGCTCGACGGGCCGGGCACCGCCTTCCTGGCCCGATTCCGCGCGACGCTCGAGGCGGTCTTCTCCGACGTGCGCCTGTACGTGACGGATTCGTCGACGGATCGCGGTGCCACGCAGAACCTCGTCGTCGTCGCCGCCGTCGAGCCCGGTACGCTCCCGTCCCTCCCCTGGGAGGACGCTCCGGTGGCCGCCGCCGGCGCGCCGCTCACCGACGGCTGGGCGCCGGTCGAGTACCTTCAGGCGAAGGTCTTCACCCAGGGACTTCGCTGGCGCTGACCATGGCGATCCTCCACCGAGACGGCGTGCTCGAGAACGCGCATCCCCTCAACCTTCTGCCCGTGGACGGGGAGGAGGGCGCGCACGAGGCGGGTGCACCCGACCGACCGCCGCTTTACGAGGTCTACATGCGCATGGCCGAGGAGCTGGCCAAGCGCTCGACGTGCGCCCGGCTGCGCGTGGGCACGGTCATCTCCCACTCCCCGCTCGAGAACGTCGTCGCGATCGGGTACAACGGGAACGCCCGCGGCTTTCCCAACCGCTGCGACTCCACCGAGGCCGGGAAGTGCGGCTGCATCCACTGTGAGATGAACGCCCTGGTCAAGTCGCCGGGGGGCATGCGGGACAAGGTCGCCTTCATCACGGCGAGCCCGTGCGTGATGTGCGCCAAGCTCATGGTGCAGGCCCACGTCACCCACGTCTTCTACCGCGAGGCGTACCGGGACCGCTCCGGTCTCGACGTCCTGGAGCGTGGCGGAGTGGAGGCGGTGCACTACACCCGCTGGCGGGACGACTGGCGCGACTGACGCGGTCGCGGCGACGCCGTCCGGGGCTCCCCGGGGCACTGGGAATCGACAGGCGATTGGCTAGACTTCGGCGCGCTACACCTCACCCCCCGAACTCGGCGGTCGCGTGCGCGGCGGCCGCGATCCAAACCGTGAACCAGACCGCTTCCGCCCGTCCGTACGGGCGCTTCTTCCTTCCGGGCCCCACCGAGGTCCACCCCGACGTCCTCGACGCTCAGACACGCCCCATGATGGGCCATCGCGGCGCCGACGCGCAGGCCTTCATGCGGCCGATCCACGCGGACTTGCAGAAGGTCTTCTGTACGGACCGCCCGGTCTTCGTCTCCACCTCGTCGGCCACCGGTCTCATGGAGGCGGCCGTCCGCAACGCCGGTCGCACGCGCATCCTCTCCCTGGTGAACGGAGCGTTCAGTGAGCGCTTCGCCGATATCGGGCGCGCGTGCGGCTTCGACGTCGACGAGATCTCGATCCCCTGGGGCGAGGCGCACGATCCCGTCACGCTCCGGGCCGCGCTGGAGAAGGGCGACTACGACGCGGTCACGATGGTGCAATCGGAGACCTCCACCGGCGTGCTCAACGACATCGCGGCGCTCGCCGCGGTCGTCCACGACTTCGACGACACGATGGTGCTCGTCGATTCGGTCACCGGCTTCGGCGCCGCGGAGCTGCGCCCCGACGACTGGGGCCTGGACTTCGTGCTCACCGGGTCTCAGAAGGCGTTCGCGCTGCCGCCCGGCCTCTCCTTCGGCGTCGCGTCCGAGCGGATGATGGAGCGGGCCAAGACCGCCCCGAAGCGCGGCTACTACTTCGACCTCGAGTTCTTCGCGAAGAATCACGCCAAGGACCAGGCGACCACCACGCCGGCGATCTCGGTCCTGTACGCCCTCGAGGTGCAGCTCGGTCGGATGCTCGCCGAGGGGATGGAGGCGCGCTGGGCCCGACACACCGCAATGGCGGAGCGGACGTGGGAGTGGGTGGAGGAGCTGCGCGCCGGGGGGGTGGCGCTGCGCGTCCTGGCGCCGGAGGGATACCGTTCGCCGGCGGTCACGACGGTGGTGCTGCCCGACGGCGTGCGCGGTCCGGACGTCACGAAGGCGGTCAAGGAGCGCGACTGGGTCGCGGGCGGCGGCTACGGTCAGCTCAAGGAGACGACGATCCGGGTCGGTCACATGGGCGACCACACGCTGGAGGAGCTCGAAGGCCTGCTCGGCGTGCTGACGGAGGTGCTCTCGTGAGCGGCCCGAACGGCGCCGGCCCGTGGACCGTCGTCGTCACCGACGGCGTCTCCGAGTCGGGGCTCGCTCCGCTGCGTGCGGACGACCGATTCGAGATCGTGAAGATCGACGATTCGACCGACCCCGCCTTCGCGCAGGCGCTGCCGCGGGCGCACGGCCTCATCGTGCGGAGCGCGACCAGGGTGAGGGCCGACCTCCTCGATCAGGCCGCCGCGCTGCGGGTCATCGGCCGGGCGGGCGTCGGCGTGGACAACATCGACTTGGCGGAGGCGACCGCCCGCGGCGTGGCGGTGATGAACGCGCCGGCCGGCAACACCGTCTCCGCGGCGGAGCTCACCATGGCGCTCATCCTCGCGATGGTGCGTCGGGTCTCCGAGGCCGACGCCTCGGTGCGCGCCGGGGAGTGGGCGCGCTCGCGCTTCAAGGGCGCGGAGCTGCGGGGCCGCACGCTCGGCCTCGTGGGCGCGGGACGGATCGGCGGCGAGGTCGCCAACCGGTGCCGTGCCTTCGGCATGAGCGTGGTTGCGTACGATCCCTACCTGACCGCGGAGCGCGCGGCCGAGCTCCGAGCCGAGCAGGCGACGCTCGACGAGGTCCTGGAGCGGGCGGACGTGCTCTCGCTGCACGTGCCGCTCACCGACGCGACCAGCGGCATGATCGACGCCGCGGCGCTCTCCCGGATGAAGAAGGGCGCCTTCCTGGTCAACGTCGCCCGGGGGGGCGTGGTCGTCGAGGACGACCTGGTCGACGCGCTCGAATCCGGGCAGCTGGCCGGGGCCGCCCTCGACGTCTTCGCCAACGAACCGCTCGAGGAGGGCTCGCGACTCCGCGGCGCTCCGAACCTCGTGCTCACCCCGCACCTCGGCGCCTCGACGTCGGAGGCTCAGGAGCTCGTCGCTTCCGAGATCTCGGAGACGGTCCGGCGGGCGCTCGCCGACGGCGATCTGTCTCGGGCGCTGAACGCGCCGGCCATCGGCGGTGACACGATGCGCGCCCTGGGCTCGCTCTTCTCGCTCGGAGAGGCGCTCGGCCAGCTCGCGTGCGCGCTCACGCCGGGCGCCGTGCGTGACATCGAGATCCGCTACGCCGGGGAGTCGGACGAGGCGCTCGAGCCGCTCGCCTCGTTCGTCCTGGTCGGGCTCCTGCGTGACGTGCTCGGGGCCGATCAGGTCAACTTCGTGAGCGCGACGCATCTGGCGCGCGGTCGCGACATCGGTGTCGCGCGGACCCGCTTGTCCAGCCACGCCCACTACGGGGAGTACGTCGAAGTGGTCATCGGCGCGGAGCGCGGGAACCTCCGCCTGGCGGGCGCGCTGCTCGGCGAGGCGCATCCCCGCATCGTACGCATCGGCGACTACCACGTGGACGTCGTGCCGACCGGCACGATGATCGTGCTGAAGAACGACGACGTGCCGGGCGTGATCGGTCGGGTGGGCACGCTGCTCGGCGGGCACGGGATCAACATTGCCGGTTATCATCAGGCCCGGCAGTCGAAGGGCGGCGAAGCGCTGGCCGCGGTGGTCGTGGACGGAGACGTCGACAGCTCCGTCCGGGACGCCCTCCTCGGGCTGCCGGAGGTCTCCGTGGCCGTCGTCGTCCGACTCGACTGAACCCTGCCCGACATGCTCACCGATCTGCAGACGAAGAAGCTCACGCGGTACTTCCAGGTCTACGACATCGACGACGACGGCACGATCGAGGCGTCCGACTTCGAGCGGATCGTGGAGAACGTCCGCGTGCTGCACGGGGAGGACGGGGACGGCGTCGACGGGATCCACGGGGCGTACCGGAGGCTCTGGGCGCGGCTCTCCGACTCCGCGGACGCCGACGGCAACCGGGGGATCGACCTCGACGAGTGGCTCGCCTACTGGCAGATCGCGCTGGAAGACGACGCGCG
>CALJLC010000510.1 GCA_937982605.1 uncultured Gemmatimonadales bacterium
GGGTCTCCGCGGTCCGCGTGCTGCCCCCCCAGTTCTTCGTGCAGGGAGAGGTCGTACGGCCAGATGCGCACCGCGTCGTCGAGCACCTCGGCGGCTTCACCGGGACGTCCGAGCTCGGTGAGGATCTCGGCGCGGAAGATGCGCGCCTGATAGTCGGCCTCCGACAGCGCGACGAGCCGGGTCAGAGCCGCGTTCGCCAGCTCGAGCTCGCCCCGCTCCCGGTGGATGCGCGCCAGGTAGTAGTACGGGCTGCTCGGCCCGCCGTACTCGGGGAAGATGCGCAGCGCGGCCTCGAACTCCGTCTCGGCCTCGTCCCACCGCTCGGCGCGGAAGAGCGCGTCGCCGAGCCGCAGCCGCCCGACGAGGTCACCGGGGTTGCGCATGGTGAAGTCGCGGAGCGCCTGCACGTCCGCGTCGGGGCCGGGCGCGTCCTCGAGCGCGGTCAGCCCGGCGAGCGGGTCGCGGAAGCGTGCGCGCAGGTAGTCGTCGAAGGTCTCGTCGAAGTCGTCGACCGTGACCCCGAGCTCCCTCTCCATCAGCGCCTCGGTCGTCAGACCGTCCCGGTAGCCGCGCAGCATGTTGCGCACGACGTCGAAGCCGTGGCGCTCCTCGATGAGCTCGAAGACGAGCGACGCCTCGTAGTAGGAGAAGACGACCTGGTCCGGGTAGTCGGGACGCATGAAGCCGTCGTTGAGCTCGCTGAAGCGCTTGAGCCGTCCGTCCCGGAGCGCGCGCAGGAAGGGGATCGTGGGCTGATGGCCCCACCCTTCGCGTGCCTTGCGCTGCTCGTGGACGGCCAGGCCCTCGGAGAACCAGCGCGGCACCCGGTTGTCCGACATGGCCAGGTGGAAGGTGTGCGCGAGCTCGTGCCAGAAGACCGACGCCCAGTTGTAGTCGCCGAGCTCCCGGGCCGAAGGCGAGTCCATGACCAGGACGCGGCCGAAGCTGACACCGAGCGCGCCCAGGCCGGCCTCGCCGAGCGTGCGCACCGAGAAGTCGGCGTGGCTCGGGAAGAGCTCGGCGCGCACGGGGAGGTCCGGCTCCACGCCGTACCGGCGCGAGAGGGAGTCGAACGCCTCCTCGGCGATCGGCGCGAGATACGTCGCCAGGAGGTCGGCCTCGGTGCCGTGCAGGAAGAGCTCGAAGTGCTCGGTCCGGTGCGCCTCGAAACGCTCGAAGGTGTCGAGCAGGTCCAGATTGTTCTTGAACCAGGGGTTGTAGGGGTCGCCGGCGAAGGCGCGCTCGAGGTTGGCGCGACCCTCCTCGATCTCTCCGACGCGCAGCTGGTTCATTCCGAGGAGCCCCCACGCCTCCCAGGCCGCGGAGTCGAGCTCCACCGCGGCCCGGGCCCGCTCGACGGCGTCCGCGTAGCGGCGCGTCTTCACGGCGAGGTCGGCCAGCTCGATGTCGAGCTCCGCGTACGCCGGGTTCAGCGCCAGGGCCCGGCCGCGCACGCGCGCGAAGGCGGTCGGGTCGTCGGTGAGGAGGTGATAGCCGGCCAGCGCGGTGAGCGCCTGGAGGGAGCCGGGATTGACCTCCAGCGAGCGCTCGGCCTCGGCGCGTGCCTCCTCGAAGCGCTCGTTGACCAGGTGCTCCATGGCGATCAGCGCCCGCGCCCCGGCGTGGCGTTCGTTGACGGCCAGGAGGGAGTCGAGCGCCGCGCCCGCCTCCGCCGAGCCGTCGAACGCCAGCGACCTGGCCAGCACCCACAGTGCGTCGGGGTTCCGGGGATTGCGCTCGAGCACGGGGGCCAGGTCCTGCTTGGCCTCCGCGCTCTGGTACTTCTCGAGCAGGAGCGCGGCGGAGCGCACGCGCGGCTCCGCCCACCCGGGGTCCGCGCCGGCCGCTTCGGTGAAGGCCCGCAACGCGTCCTGGAAGAGCGCCGGCTCGGTGCGGCCGAGGTAGCGCACCGCTCGACCGACCGCCACGAGGTCGCGTGCGTTCAGGTTGCCGTCCGCGGCGTTGTAGACGTCGATGAAGCGGTCGAAACGCTCCATCGCCTCGTCGAGGCGGCCTCGGTCGAAGAGGAGCTCGGCCAGGTTGACCTCCGCGGTCAGCGACCACGCTCCTCCGGCGTCGATCGCCGCTCGGAACGCGGCCTCGGCCTCGTCGAGCCGACCGACCCGGACGAGGGCTTCGCCGGTGGCGTTCGCGACCGCGCGGGGGTTCGGCGCGCCACGGCCGGCCTCGAGGGCCTCGTCGTAGCGTCCCACCGCCACGAGGGCCTCCATGAGCGCGACGCGGGCGGGCGCCGCGGCCGGCTCCGCCCGGAGGACGCGCTCGTACGCGTCGATCGCCTCGTCGTAACGGCCCGAGCGGAGGGCTTCGCGGGCGGCCGCGGCGTCCTGCGCGGCGAGCGGGCGCGGCGGTGCGGCGAGCGCGGACAGGGCGGCCAGCGTGAGCAACAGCGTGCGCCGTCCCGCGGATCGCGTCTCCGCCCGGCGCGAGCGGGTGAGGGCCGGGCCGGAAGGCGGCGTCACGAGCCTCCTCCCTCTGCGGCGCGGATTTCGCGGTTCTTCAGCGCCAGCTCCACGAGGAGCGGCTCGAGCGCTTCCAGGTAGCGCTCCTCGTCCATCGACTCGCGCAGCGTGCGCACCTCGTCGATGCGGGCCTGGATCTCGGCGCGCTCGTCGTAGAGCCGCGCGAGCACGGGATCGTCGGGCCGCTGTCCGGCGGTGCCCGAGACACCGCCCAGGTGGAAGGTCGCCGCGAGCGGTCCGTCCGGGCCGGCCAGGCCGGCGTCGTGACTCAGCGTGCCGTCGCCGTTGTCGTCGAGGACCGCGGTCTCGGTGAGGAGCTCGTTCTCGTCCTGATAGTGGCGCTCGACCTCACGGCGGGTGTAGTGGAACGCCTCCAGCAACGAGACGCGCTCGTCCTTGTCCAGGTCCGCGTCCGCGCCCGCCACCGCCTCGGCGAAGTACTGCCCGAACTCCGTCGCGTTGAGCTGGCGCTCGGTGCGGGTCGCCGCGACCAGAATCCGGTTCGGTCCGGAGAGCGGCCCGACGAAGCCGCCGCTCGCCGAGCCCGTGTGGACCAGGGCGAGCGTCTGCGTGGGGAAGGCGCCGAGCCCCTCGAGGAAGTCGGACGGCGTGAGATCGGGGCCGGGGAGGTTGAACTGGACCTCCTCTCCGCCCGACGTACCGTGCCCGATCATGACGACGAGCAGGCGATCCATGGGTCCCGCGCGCTGCGCGATCGACCCGAACGTCGCCATCACCTCCGCGCGCGTCGATCGCGCGGAGATCATCTCGGGAGCGGTCTCCACGCGCTCGCCGAGGTACGTGACGTCCTCTTCGGGGATGCCGTGCCGGTCGACGAGGGCGCGGTAGATCTTCGACGCCTCGGCGTGGAAGCTCTCCCTGTACTCCTCCGAGCCGCCCAGCCCGACGATGATCACGGCGTGCGTACGACCCTGGGCGGCCGCCGGCGCGGCCGTCAGGGTGGCGAGCGTCGTGCCCGCGCCGACCAGCGCCAGCAGCGTGACGCGTCCTGCCCGGAGCAGGACGCCCGTACGGGAGCCGCGACGCCTCATACCAGCCCGCGAACGCGCCGGAAGCCCCACTCCGCGCCCATGAGCAGCAGCATGGCCAGGAAGAGCAGCGGCATGTCCCAGAGGTCGTGCTCCTCCACGAGCGTGACTCCGCCACCGGAGATCGTGATGTCCTCGGGCAGCGTGCCGACCGTCTCCGGCGTGTAGAAGCGCCCGCCGGTGTCGGTCGCGATCCGGCGCAGGAGCGAGGTGTGACGGCCCGCCTCGAAGTACTCCTCGTCGCTGGGCGCGGCGTGCAGCCAGACGACATCGCTGCCGAGCGGCGTGCCGTTGCGGGCCGCCTCCAGCTCGATCTCGTAGTCACCGAGCTCGGTCGGGCGGAGCTCCACGGCATACTCGCCGTCCCGCTCCACCGTCCACTCCACCGGGAGCTCCTCGACGTTTCCGCTCGGGCTCGTCACCCGGGCGAGGACGGACGCGTCGTTCACGTCGATGAAGATCGAGTCGGCCACCGAGGCGACGAGTCGCACGGACTCGCCCGGCTCGACACGCTCCTGGTCCGTCGCGACGGAGACGGGGTCCGGGACGCCGTCGACGAGCCAGCGGAGCATCTGCTGCCAGAATGACTCGTGACTCCGGTCCTCGAGCGAGACGTCCGCGTGCATCTGCCAGAGCCAGGTATCCTGCGGCGTGAGCGCGATCGCGGTCCCGCGGCCGTAGCGCTGGAACGCCAGCATGACCTGGTCCCGGCCGCCGTCGACCGGGCGGCCCAGGAGGAGCGTGGTCGCGCCCGGACGGGTCTCGAAGAGCGGGTTGACCACCGTGAGCGGCGGGAGCGAATCCCATCGCGCCCGCACCGCCGTGAGCTCGGCGTCGAGCTGGACGGTCGGGTGGGCGAGGCCCGCGGGCGTGGGCACGGCCTTCACTTCGCGGAAGTAGCCGCCCTCGTCGGTGACGCGCTCGCCGAGCGTCACCGGCATCACCTCCTCGACCGGGGTGCCCGCCCAGCCACCCTCGGCGAAGGCGCCGTGGCCGCCGAGGAAGAGGAGGCCCCCTCCTCGCTCCGACACGAAGTCGGCGATCATCTGGAGCTGATCGAAGGTGAAGAACGACGCCTCCACGCTGCCGAGTACCAGCCCCCGGTACCGGTAGAGCTCCTCGCGCGAGGTGGGGAAGCCGAACTCCAGCTCCAGGCTGTCGCTGACGGAGAGGCGGAGGAACTTGCTTTCCGCGGTGCGCTGGAGCACGACGAGCTGGAGGTTCTCGTCCTCGGCCACGGCGCGGCGCATGAACTTCACCTCGAAGCGGGGCTCGCCCTCCAGGTAGAGGATCTTCTCCTGCTCGCCGCGCACGTCCACCCACGCCGTCCGCCGGTTGTTACGATCGACTCGCTCGCCCTCCTGCGCCGGGATGCGGAAGCTGATCCGGCGGGACCCGGCGTCCTCGAGCTGGAAGCCGACGCGGGCCACGACCGGCTCGCCGTCCGGACCGAGCGCCACGGTCTCTTCCGCGATGATGCTCGTCTCGTCCTCGACGATCACCGGCACTTCGCGCTGCCCGAAGCCGCTCTGCGTGACCACCACGTCGACCATCAGGGTCGATCCCGCGAGCACCGCGCGGGGCAGCTCGACGCGTCCGATCTCGATGTCGGGCTCGATGCGCTCGTCGCCGACGCCGACTGTGAAGACGGGAACCCCGGCGGCCTGCAGCGGAACGAGCGCCTCGGTGAGCGGACGGTCGTCGTTGTCGGCGCCGTCCGAGACCATCACCAGTCCCGACAGCGGGACGCCGGCCAGCTCCTCGCGTGCGGCGTCGAGGGCGCTTGCCAGGTCCGTCCGGGTCCCGTCGAAGGTGAGCGCCTCGAGCGCGTCGATCCGCGAGGCCCCGTCGGCGAAGCGGAAGAAGCGGAGCACGAATCGGTCCGAGAGCTGCTGCAGGAGCTCGCTCTCTCCCGGGGTGAAGGCCTCGCGCACGAAGTCGCTCCGGACCGAGCCGTCCTCGTTCTCGAGCCGCATCGAGCGCGAGTCGTCGACGAGCACTCCCACGAAGTTCTGCTGAGGCACCACGGTCGATAGGACGAGCGTCGGCTGCATGAGGCAGAAGACCAGCACGGCGAGCAGCGCCACCCGGAGGCCCGCCATGATGCCCCGGTCCGCCACCGTGCTCCGCCCGCGGGCGATCGTGTACGTGGCCACGGCGCTCGCGGCGACGAGTCCCGCCAGGCCGAGCCAGAGGCGCATGGAGGCGGGCGCGCCGAACGCGAACTCGGCCTGCTCGAAGACGATCGGGCGGTACTTCAGGAGGAACTCGAAGATCGCGTCCATGGTCGCCTCAGTGGCTCATGCCGTAGACGATCATGTTCGCGCCCATCTCGTACGCGAAGGTCGAGAACTCGAGCGGGTACAGAGGGCTCTCGGCCCATTCCCACGCGTCACCCAGATCGGTGTTCCAGTTGATGACCACCATGAGGCGACCGGAGTCGTCCATGATCCCCTTCACGTACGGGACGTACCCGTCCCGCTCGTGCGTCTGCCAGCCGCCGGCCCCGTTGCGGATGTTGGGGACCTGCAGGACCTCCTCGATGTCGTAGTACGCCGAGAAGAGCGGATGGTCGAGCGGGAGGTCGACGATGGGGCGGTCGGGGAAGACGCGCCGGATGTTGAACTCGAACTGGGCCCACTCCTGCGTGCCCCAGAAGTCGTCCACGATGAGGAAGCCGCCCGCGTCGAGGTAGCTGCGCAGCCCTTCGACCTCCTCGTCGCTGAGCGCCATGCGCCCGACTTCCACCGCGTAGATGATCGGAAAGCGCCGGAGCTCCGGGCTCGACAGCGGAACGGCGTTCTCCCAGTCGTACGCGTTGAGGCGAACCAGCCGCTTGAGCACGATCAGGAACTGCCGGTCGCCCTTGGGATAGTCCGTGGCCCACGAGCCACCGCCGCGCCCGCCGTACCATCCCCGCCGGCCGCTCGAGTAGACCGCGCGGGTCCAGTAGAAGGGCCAGCGTCCCGGGGTCTCGTTCGGGTCCATGCGCGGGCCGAGACGGCCCCCCGTGACCGGTCGCCCGACCGCGGGCGGCGCCTCCTGACCGAGGAAGGACGAGCCGAGGTCGGGCGCGGGCTCCGTGCCGGGCGCGATGCCGACGACCACCGGGCCGTCCGCGTCTCCGAGCATCTCCGGCGCGCGCTCTCCCGTACCGCAGCCCGCCGCGAGGAGGGCGGCCGCGGCGAGGCCCGTCATCGTGCCGGGCTGGGAGAGTCGCCTCATGGGCCGTGGCTCCGGTCTGCTCGCGTGGGAATCCGTCTGTACGGCCCCGTGCGCGATTGGTTCCTGACTGTGAATCCGTGATGCCACCCGGCATCCGGTCGTTATCTCATCGACACCCGGCGGGTGCCACTCGCTGTGCCTCCGGCCCTCGAGGCCACGGACCCCGGAGCCGGGAAGCGGGCCCGACTGAACCCACGGCGGCTCCGGTCCGTAAGGTCGAGCGCCCGGGCGGCACGCCGACGAGCGCACGACGCCGCCCAGGAGCGATGGTACGCGCTCGACCGTAGATTGGACATATGACCGACAAGCCGATGACGATGGCCTCGCGCGGTGTGACGCTCCGTGACTTCGCCATCTTCCAGATCAAGCTGTTCCTCGACGGGATCAAGGACTTCGCGGCGATGTGGCTCTCGACCGGCGCGATCCTCCTCGACTTCATCGCGGGGCGGGGCAAGCGGCCTCGGCTCTTCTACTCCGTCGTGCGAGCGAGCGAGCGCTTCGACCAGTGGATCAACCTCCACTCGGTGATCGAGACGATGGACGAGAGCGGCACGGACGACGGGCTCTTCGGCGCGAGCACCGCCGGCGACGACTCGCTCATCGGCCAGATCGAGAAGGTCGTGCGCGGGGGTGACGAGCCCCGTCGGATCCCCGACGAGCCGTCGGGGGACGGCCCGGGACGGCGGGGCGGTGCCGGCCCGGCGTCTGGCGGAGGCGCACCGGAAGCGTAAGCCTTTCGGCGATGCCGCGGGCCGCCGGGTCCGCGATTCCGTGGAGAGCTTCCCCAGCGCCGAGGAAGACGTGACTCACGACAAGACCGAGCAGGGCTTCTTCTTCCTCCTGCTCGGAGTGCTGACGATCTCGTTCCTGGTGCTCCTGTCCGGCTTCTTCCAGCCGATCTTCTGGGCCGCCATCATCGGGATCGTGTTCCTGCCGGTGCAGCATCGACTCGAGCGGAGCCTGAACGAGCGCTACACCCTGGCGGCCACGCTCACGCTCCTGGTCATTCTCGTGACCGTGCTCGTGCCGACGCTCCTGATTGCCGGCGCCGTGGCCGACCAGGGCCTCCAGCTCTACCAGAGGCTCGAGAGCGGGGACGTGAGCCCGGGCGCGCTCCTCACCCGGGTCACGGACAGCCTGCCGCCGTCGTGGGTGGCCTTCCTCGAGCAGATCGGCTTCGCTCCGGACACGATCCAGGAGCGGATCACGAGGGCGGCCGTCGACGCCAGCGGCTTCATTGCCGGCATGGCGGTCAGCGTCGGTCAGAACGTCGGCAGCTTTGCCGTGATGTTCTTCATCATGCTGTACCTGCTCTTCTTCATGCTGCGCGACGGCGAGAAGATGCTCGACCGGCTCACCTGGGCGCTGCCCCTCGGCGACGAGCGCGAGCGGTATCTGTTCGCCAAGTTCGCCGAGGTCGGGCGCGCCACGATCAAGGGCACGCTGGTCGTCGGGGGCGTGCAGGGCACCCTGGGCGGGATCATGTTCGCGATCCTCGGGATCCAGGGCTGGGTCTTCTGGGGCGTCGTCATGATCTTCCTGTCGGTCCTGCCGGCGGTGGGTGCGGGCCTCGTCTGGCTGCCCGCGTCGGTGATCCTCTTCCTCGGGGGGTCGTGGATCCGGGGCCTGATCCTGCTCCTCTTCGGCGTGCTCGTGATCGGGCTCGTCGACAACATCCTCCGGCCGCTCCTGGTGGGGCGGGACACGAAGATGCCCGACTGGCTCATCCTCCTGTCGACGCTCGGGGGACTCGCCACCTTCGGGATCTCGGGCTTCGTGATCGGGCCGATTCTGGCCGCGCTCTTCCTGACCGTCTGGACGATGTTCGGCGAGGAGCAGGAACGGGCCGAGGCCAAGCGCAAGGGGTCGGCGGAGGCCCCCGCCTAGACCTCTACGCCATTCCGAGGATCCGCCGCGCGTTGCCGCCGAGCACCTTCGCCTCGTCACCGGGGGCGAGGTCGAGCGCGCCGACCGCGTCGAGCATCCCGGTGAGGCTCCCGATCATGTGCGGGTAGTCGCTGCCCGCCACGATCCGGTCGACGCCGGCGAAGTCGACGGCGAGCCGGAGACAGCGCGGGTCGAAGTTCACCGTGTCGTAATAGAAGTCGCGGAGGTACTCCGACGGCCTCTTCGTGAGGTTCTCCCTGCAGCGGTCGAACGCCTCGTAGCCGCGGTCGAAGCGCTCGGCAAGGAAGGGCACGGCGCCGCCGGTGTGGCAGAGCACCCAGGTGATGTTCGGGAAGCGCTCGGGCACCCCCGCGAAGACGAGGTGCGCCGCCGCGAGCGTCGTGTCCATGAGGAAGCCCA
>CALJLC010000511.1 GCA_937982605.1 uncultured Gemmatimonadales bacterium
GATCTACACTCTATCCCTACACGACGCTCTTCCGATCTGCCGAGCCGGTACTGGGGTCCCTCCTCGACCCGCAGCTCGAGGCGGGCCTTCCCGGTCTGGGGGTCGACGATGATCGTGTCGCCGACCACCTGGAAGTCCAGGAAGCCTCGCGAGCGATAGAGGCGCGGGAGGTTCTCGTCCTTGTCGACCTGGAAGCCGGCCTGATCGTACGCCCCGTCCCGGAACCACCAGAAGCCCTCGGACTTCGTCGACATCGCCGACTCGATGTCTCCGGTGCGGATCCCCTCGTTGCCGCTCACGAGCAGATCGGCGACGGTCACCCGCTGCCCCTCGGAGACGTCGAGGACGACGTCGACCTCGGTCACCGCGCCCTCGACCTCCACGTACCGGTCGACGATCTCGGCGAAGGGGATCCCCTCCGATGCGAGCTCCGACCGGATGTACGCCTTGGCGTCGAGGATCCGCTGGCGACTGAGCGGGAAGCCGGAGTTGAGGCCGGTGGTGTCGCGGACCTCGCGGGCCGAGACGTTCTGCAGGCCCGTGATCGTGACCGCCCGCACGAGCGGCGCCTCGAGCACCTCGATCACGACGACGTAGGCCGCCCCGTTGCCGCCGCGCGCGCGCACGACGACGTCGTCGAACTGGCCCGTGTTGAGGAGCGCCTTGATGCCGCGCTGCACGTTGCGGAAGCTCACCTCCTGCCCCGGCTGCACCGCGAAGAGCTGGAGGATGTTCTGCGACTGGATGCGCTGGTTCCCCGTCACCACGACGGAGTCGACGCGGACCGCGATGGATTGCGGGTTCTGAGCTTCTACACCCGTCGAAGCACCGCCGGCCATGACGCCGAAGAAGGCCGCCGCGAGCGCGGAGGCCTTCCCCAGGCGTCGAACGAATGTCGGGACTGCGTACCTCACGTCTTGGTCGCCGACTCCGCTCGGAGGATGAGTCCGTCTCCTTCCGCATCGAGGTCGACCTCGACCTCGTCTCCCTCGCTGAACTCCCCCTGGAGGATCTTCTCCGAGAGCGGGTCCTCGAGGTGTCGCTGGATGGCACGCTTGAGAGGCCGCGCGCCGAACTTCTCGTCGTAGCCCTCCTCGACCAGGAAGTCGATCGCCGCGTCCGTGAAGCGGAGCGTGATCTCCTCCTCGGCCAGACGCTTGTGCACGTCTTCCATGAGGATGTGGATGATCTCCCCGATCTCCTGCTTCGTGAGCGGGTGGAAGACGATCGTGTCGTCGACCCGGTTGAGGAACTCGGGGTTGAAGGCGCGCTCGATCTCCTGCGCGACCTTGTCCTTCATGATCTCGTAGCTCGTCTGCGGATCGGACGTCTGGAAGCCGAGGCCGCCGCCCTTGCTGATGTCCCGGGCACCGAGGTTCGAGGTCATGATGAGGACGGTGTTCTTGAAGTCGATCACCCGTCCGTAGTTGTCCGTCAGGTGTCCCTCGTCGAGCACCTGGAGCAGGATGTTGAAGACGTCCGGGTGCGCCTTCTCGATCTCGTCGAGCAGAACCACCGAGTACGGGCGGCGGCGCACCGCCTTGGTGAGCGCGCCGGAGTCCTCGTAGCCGACGTAGCCCGGAGGGGCCCCGATGAGCCGCGACACGGAGAACTTCTCCATGTACTCGCTCATGTCGACGCGGATGAGCGCGTCCCGGTCGTCGAAGAGGAACTCGGCCAGAGCGCGGGCGAGCTCGGTCTTACCGACGCCGGTCGGCCCGGAGAAGATGAACGAGCCGATCGGACGGCGCGGGTCCTTGAGGCCCGCGCGGCTGCGACGGATCGCGCGACTGATGGCCGTGATCGCGTCGTGCTGGCCGACGATCCGCTTGTGGAGCTCGTCCTCCATGTTGACCAGCCGCTCGGACTCGGTCTGGCGGATGCGCTGCACCGGAATACCGGTCCAGCGTCCGACGATGAAGGCCACCTCCTCGGGCGTGATGGAGGGCCGGTGCTGCTTGCGCTCCTCTTCCCACGCCTCCTGGCGGGCACGGATCTGCTGCCCGAACTCACGCTCCTCGTCCCGGAGCTCGGCGGCGCGCTCGAAGTCCTGGTCTCCGATCGCCTCTTCCTTGCGGCGGGCGATCTGGGCCAGCTCGTCCTTGAGCTCCTCGACGTCGGCGGGTGGGACCTGGCTCGCGATGCGGGCCCGGGCTCCGGCCTCGTCGATCACGTCGATCGCCTTGTCGGGCAGGAAGCGGTCGGTGATGTAGCGGTCGGCGAGCTTGGCCGCGTGCTCCAGCGCGTCGTCCGGGATCACCACGCGGTGGTGCTCCTCGTAGTGGCCGCGCAGCCCCTTGAGGATCTCCACGGTCTCCTCGACCGCCGGCGGATCCACGATGACGGGCTGGAAGCGGCGCTCGAGCGCGCCGTCCTTCTCGATGTACTTCCGGTATTCGTTCAGCGTCGAGGCGCCGATGCACTGCAGCTCTCCGCGGGCCAGGGCCGGCTTGAGCATGTTCGACGCGTCGATGGCGCCCTCGGCGGCACCCGCCCCGACGAGCGTGTGCAGCTCGTCGATGAAGAGGATGACGGTCTTGGACTGCTGGATCTCGTTCATGACCGCCTTGAGGCGCTCCTCGAACTGACCCCGGTACTTCGTGCCCGCGATCACCGCGGCCATGTCGAGCGCCAGGACCCGGTGGTCCTTCAGCGCCTCGGTGACCTCGCCGGCGGCGATGATCTGAGCGAGCCCCTCCACGATCGCCGTCTTCCCGACGCCCGGCTCCCCGATCAGGACCGGGTTGTTTTTCTTGCGGCGGCAGAGAATCTCCACGACCCGCTCGATCTCCTCGGCGCGCCCGATCGTCGGGTCGAGCTTGCCCTGGGCAGCGAGGTCGGTGAGGTCACGGCAGAAGTGGTCGAGCGCGGGGGTCTTCGACTTCTTGTCCCCCGACTTGCCCGAGCCCGAGCCGCCCGGCGCGCCCTCGCCCCCGCCGATGCCCGCGGGCTCCGACGGAGACATCTCCGACCCGAGGACCTTGAGCGTCTCGCCGCGGGCCTCGTCGAGCGTCACGCCCAGCGAGTTGAGCACCTGGGCCGCGATGCCCTTCTCCTCGCGGAGCAGGCCGAGCAGCAGGTGCTCCGTGCCGACGTAGGAGTGATTGAAGTCGCGGGCCTCGGCCATCGCGAACTCCAGCACCTTCTTCGCCCGCGACGTGTAGGGGAGCTCCCCGAGCGCGATCGTCGCCTTGCCCTTGCGGACCGACTCCTCGACACGCTCGTGGATCTGTTCGAGATCCACGGAGAGGTTCTGCAGCACGGCCGCCGCGACGCCCTCGCCTTCCCGGATGAGACCGAGGAGGATGTGCTCGGTGCCCACGTAGTCGTGCTGGAGGCGGATGGCCTCTTCGCGCGCCATCGCCAGGACCTTCCGGACTCGGTCGGTGAAGTTGTAGTTCATAACCCGTCAGGGCTTTTCTGAAGACGGGTCGCCGGCCGACGGATCGTCGGTCGCGGAGACGTCGCCTTCGGTGGCGAGGACACGACGCACGTACGAGGCTCGGTGTTCATCGAGCTCCTCCGGAGACAGGTCGCGGCCGGCCGCCTGCTCCAGATGCGCGGGCTGTGTGAACACCATGATCTTGTTCAACGAATATACACGGAGTCCGGGCAACAGTTTCAGGCTTTTTCCGAGGCGAACCGAGGACAGGAGCGCCATCAGCTCGTCGAAGCTCAGCGAGCGCGCGTAGCGGAGCAAGCCGTATGCGCGCCAGATCTTGTCCTCGGTGATCCCGCGGGCTTCGCGCGTGAGCCAGTGCCGGGCCTCGAGCTCCTTCTGGATCACCGTGCGGACCGCGCGCTCCAGCCCGTCGACCAGGTCGTCCTCGGTCCGGCCGAGCGTGATCTGGTTCGACACCTGGAAGAACTGGCCGACGACTTCCGAGCCTTCCCCGTACAGCCCGCGGAAGGTCAGGCCCAGCTCCCCGAGGCCGCGCAGCGCCTTGCCGATCTCCTTCGTGAGCACGAGGCCGGGAAGGTGCATGAAGACCGACGCCCGCAGCCCGGTCCCGACGTTCGTCGGGCAGCTCGTGAGGAAGCCGAAGTCGTGGTGGTACGCGAAGGGGAGCTCGCGGCCGAGCTCGTCGTCGAGGCGGTCGACGACCTGCCACGCCTCCTGGATCCGGAGCCCGGAGACGAGGCTCTGGGCCCGGAGATGGTCCTCCTCGTTGACCATCACGCTGACCGGATCGCGCGTGGAGAAGTGCACGGCCGTGCCCGAGGCCGGCTCGCCGTCGTCGTGGCCGAGCAGGTCCCGGGTCACGAGGCGCCGCTCGTGCAGGATCCGGCGCATGCGCTCGCCGACCGAGGGAAGCTCGAGCAGCACGCCGTCACGGAGCCCCGGGGAGCGCTCGATCGCGGCCCGGAACTCGCGCAGGACCGCCTCCCGGTCGTTGACCCGGGCGCGCGGACCGAAGGCGTGGCCCTGGAGGTTCCGCGCGACCCGGACCCGGGTCGACAGGACGATGTCGGCGTGCTCGCCGCTCGCCTCCAGCCATCCGAGCCCGTGGTCGGGTATCGCCTCGAAGTCGTTCATCGTGCGTCGGGTCAGGCGGGCTCGAGCGCCCGGATCTGATCCCGGATCTCGGCGGCCCGCTCGAAGTCCTCGGACTGCACGGCGCGCTCGAGTCGACGCCGGAGCCCGTCGAGGCGCTTCTCCAGCTCCGAGGCGCTCGGGTCGGGCGGCAGGTAGACCTTGCCCACGTGCTTGGCACCTCCGTGGATGCGCCGCAGGAGCCGCGGGAGCTCGGCGGAGAAGCTCTCGTAGCAGTGCGGGCATCCGAGGCGGCCGGTCCGCCGGAAGTCGTCGTGCGTGAGCCCGCAGAAGGAGCACTGCCCGCTCCCCCAGTGGGTGTCCACCGCCGGATCCTCGGCGATCTGGGCGATGACGTCGACGAGCGGCATGTCGCCGACGGCGGGACCGGAGTCCAGCCCCTTCTCGGCGGCGCATTTCTCGCAGAGGTGGTGCGTCGACATCTGGTTGTTCACGATCTGTGTCAGGTGCACCACCGCGTCGGTCGAGCCGCAGTTCTCACAGATCATCTCGGACATGAGCGCCTCTACCCCCCATGCGCCGGATGGAGCCGCCCGCCGGTCATGACGAGCTGCCGGTCCGTGCGGCCCGCGAGGCCGGGGTTGTGCGTGACCACGACGAGGGAGAGCCCCCGCCGCTCGCGGAGCGCGAAGAGCAGGTCGTGCAGGTGCCCGCTCGTCTCGGTGTCGAGGTTGCCCGAGGGCTCGTCGGCCAGGAGCACGGCCGGATCGTTCACGAGCGCGCGCGCCACGGCCACCCGCTGCTGCTCACCGCCCGAGAGCTGCCGCGGCTTGTGCGTGATGCGCCCGGACAGCCCCACGTC
>CALJLC010000512.1 GCA_937982605.1 uncultured Gemmatimonadales bacterium
AGGGCGCCGGAAAAGAGGAGCCACTGCTGGAGCGTCGTCAGCAGCCAGGTCAATCGGCGGCCACTTCGAAGCTGAACGAGCCCCTCATGACGTGACCGTCGTCCGCGATGCAACGCCATTGGACGACGTACGCGCCCGGGGGGAGCGCCGACGACACGTCGACGGAGAGCTGCCTGGGGTCGTCGGCGTCCTGCACGGGGGGCGAGCTCCTCATGAGCTTGCGGGACGAGTCGACGATCCGGATCGATGCCCCGCGCATCAGCGGGGCGTCCGAGAAGAAGAGCCGGACCTGGGTGACGTCGCCCCGGACGCTCGCCTCGTCCTCGGGAATCGACGCCTCGAGGGTGATGTGCGGCGTCGGCGCCCACCCCCGGGCGGGGCCCCCGAACGGCAGGACGACGAGCGCGCCGAGCAGCGCGGCGCCCACGGATCGTCCCTGACTTCGATGGCTCATGGCCTGGCCCCGGTCGCTCGCGGAGTCGGTTGCTGAGGGGGTGCCCCGGGGCCATCATGCGGTCGTCCCGCGTCCGCAACAACCCCGGCGAGGTGGTCCGCACGATGCGCGGCCGGACACTGGTTTTCGCTCTCTCGGCGCTGCTGATCGGGCCCGGCGTGGTCCGCGGTCAGGAAGCGCCGAACTTCGGGGAGGCGGGATCGCTCCGGCGGCTCCACCCGGGCGTCCACACCCTGCTTCTGCGTCTGGAGCAGGCGCACGGCGTGCTCCTCGACGCGCTGGCGCGGGAGGGCGCCGCGGTCCGGGCTCGCGGCGAGGACCTTCCGACGTTCGGCTTCGAGTTCGAGCTGGTCGACCGGCTCACCTTCCTGGTGCAGGGGGAGGGTGACGCGTCGGACGCCGAGGCGGCCGCGGCCGGCTACGCGCTCCTCGGGGAGCGGGGCGAGGAGGTCGTCCGCTGGGGGCACGCCTTCCAGCGTGAGGTGACCTCGATCCTCGCCGATCCCGAGATCGCCGACCCCGACGCCGCGCTGCAGGAGGCGGTCCGCACCTACCGCAGCCGGCCGGGCGTCGCCCTTCCGGGCGTGCCGAAGGACATGGACATCCTGTACGTCCACCCCTTCGCGCTCGGCTTCAGGACGGGGTACGCGGACCTCGACGGCCTGGTGTGGGCCGGGTACTGGTTCCGGCTGGCGGTCACGGAGCCTTTCACGGATCTCCCGGCCGGTGACGCGCGGTCGGCCGGCGTGGACACGGTCACCGCGCGCTACTTCGCGAAGCTCTCCTACGGGGAGCCACCGAGCTTCTTCCCCAGCGAGATCCCGCTCGCCCCCGCCATCGCCCCGGGACTCATCTGGCGGAGCCCCGAGGCCGCGATGATCTGGGACAACCTGAGCATGCTCTTCGAGGTGGTGGCCGACGTCCTGGCCTCGCCGGACACGCCGGACGTCGAGTCGGCGCTCGAGGCGACCTTCGACTTCTTCCTCGACCCCGCGCTCGCGGTCACCGACCAGGACGAGTGGGAGATCATGGCGTTGCGCCACGGGATCTTCTTCCAGGGTGGCTATCCGCTCGCCGTGATGACCGAGAGCGAGCTCAACGCCGACTCGCACGCGGCGCATTTCGGCGGTGGCACGACCCTCACCATCCCGGGCATGCCTCGCCGATGAAGGCGGCTCGGGCCGTCGGAGCCGTGCTCGCCGTGACGATGGCCGGGTGCGCCCGGACCGAGCCGTTGCTCCCGGAGCGCCTCGAGGGGCTCACCCTCGACACGCTGCATTCGATCGAGCCTCGCGCGGGTGCGCCGTGGGCCGCGATGACGGGGATCTGGGACGCCGCGCTCGACGCGGACGGACGGCTCGCGATCCTCGACCTCTCGCCGCTCGGGCACCAGCCCATGTCCTCGGCGGTGCACGTCTTCGACCGGACCGGGGCCCACCTCGGGTCCGTCGAGCAGGCGGGTCTCGAGCCGGGTCGGATCGACGACCCGTCGGGCCTGGCGTGGGACGGCCCCGGGGCGCTCCTGGTGTGGGACCCGGGCGCCGGCTGGATCTCACGCTTCCGCACGCGTGGCGGCTCACTCGACTTCGTCGATCGGCACAGGGCCTTCGCCTTCGGGGAGACCGGGTTCTGCGCGCTCGACGGCCGGCGTTTCCTCAGCTACTGGCAGGACGGCCTCATCGTTCACGAGGTCGGGCCGGACGGGGTGCTCCGTTCGTTCGGCGACGCCCCGGCCGTGGCCGGCGCCGAGGCGCTGGGCGCCGACCTGCGCGAGATCGCGGTCGAGGAGCTCACACCATCGGCGCTCCTGTGCACCGCCGCCGGCGTCCTCGATGTCGGCTTCACCCAGGCGGTCGTGCGCCTCCACGACCCCGACGGTGCCCCGCGGTGGGAGCGCACGCTCGAGGATCTCCGCCCGATCGTCGTCCACACCCCGGACGGGGTCGGCCTCGGACGGGCGTTCGACGAGGAGCGGGGCTCGCACGTGCTCCGTTCGGTCGTCCCGTGGGGCGCCTCGATGGCGCTGATCCAGCACGAGCTTCGGATGCACGAGGGGGCAGCGGAGACGGCGCGGAAGTGGCGCGGAGTCGGGCGCTCCCCGTCGTCCTCGCCGCGCGGGGCCGCCGGCTGGTGCTCGTCGACCCCGGCCCGACGCCACGGGTGACGGTGGTGGAGCTGCGGCCGGAGGAGTGAGCGGCGGCGGCGCCGAGCGGTGCCGCGTCCCGAGGCGGTCGGGCTAGTCGCCCTCCGGCGGGTCGCAGGTCTCCTCCGGCTTCTCGAGCGTCGGATCGAGTCCGATCCAGAGGTGCAGCGTCGTGTCCCGAGGCTCGCTCCAGCGGAACTCGATGTCGACCTGGGCGGTCATCCCGAAGTCGTGCTCGAAGGGCACGCCCCGGCCGGGCACCGCCTGGATGCGGAGGTTGGAGCCGAGCACGCTCTCGTGCGCACGGATCTCCCAGGTGCCCGAGTGGCCGCCCCACACGTTCACGCAGCCCGCGATGCTCATGGCCGCGGTCGGGAGCGTCGGCGTCCGGTACGACCCGAACCCGGCCACGATGGGGATCCCGACCCAGCCGCCCCCGTTGCGGACGCCGGCGAAGACGTCGGCGAGCTGAGCGGACGCCGGGGAGGGTGCGAGCGCGGGCACCAGGACGAGCACGAACGGAAGCAGGAAGAGGGCGGCAGCCCGCCGCACGGTCGAAGTCATGCCGGTTCTACCGTGGGTGAGGGGGGCGGGGTCCGCGCGGCGACCTCAGAGGGGCGGCAGCAGATCCCGGAGCTCCGCCACGACCCGGGCGCGAGCCCGATTTCGGATCGCCTCGACCGCCTCGGGGAAGCGGGCGTCCTCGCGGACCGGCGCGAAGAGCTCCGATCCCAGCAGGCGGGCGTCGACCCCGGACGGCGAGAGATCGAAGGCGTACTCGATCCACCGGAGCGCCTCGGCCGCATCGCCGACTCTTCCGTAATAGCTGGCCACGTCCTGTACGAGGACGTCCGGCATGTAGTCGGTGAGCCCTTCGCCGTCGGCCTCGAGCCGCGCGACGGCCTCCGCTACGAGCGTTGTGGCCTCGCCCTGTCGGCCGAGAGCGTGGAGGCAGAGCGCGCGCACGGTGGCGTAGACGCCGAGCTCGATGCGCAGGCACTCCGCGCCGCGTCCGGTGAGCGCGAGCGCGCGAGCCTCGTACGCCTTGGCGAGGGTCAGCTCCTCCTCCAGCCGGTACGCCTCGCGGGCCTCCTCGATCGTGACCTCGTAGTCACCGAGCTGGAAGCCGAGCGACGCCAGCGCCGTCCGGCGACCCGCCTGGAGGGGATCGAGATCGCGGGCACGCCGAGCCTCCCGGAACGCCTGGTCGACCAGTCCCCGAGCGGCCAGGACGCGCGCCGACCAGCTGGGCCCGTTGGGCGCGTTCGGCGCCAGCTCCTCGGCGCGCGCGAAGTCGGCCTCGGCATCGTCGAGGTCGAGCTCGATGAGCGCACGGACGTAGCCTCGCGCCGAGTATCCGTTGGCCACGGTCCCGTCGAGGGCGATCGCGGTGTCGGCGGCGGCGAGAGACCGCGCGGCCAGCTCGTACGCCGGGACTCCGACATCGTACTTGTAGTACAGGGCGAGCGCGTATGCGGACGACAGCGCCGCGAAGGCGGCGGCCGAGCCGGGCTCCCTGGCGATCGCATCGTGGAAGTGCGCGATCGCCTGCCGCATCGCCTGGGGCGTGCGTCGACCGAGCGCGGCGTTGCCCGCCAGGAAGTCGTTCCTGCCGGGACCGATCACGGTGCCACCGGGATCGAAGCGGTCCTCCAGGCCGACCTCGGCGAGGAAGCCCCGCGTGACCGTTCCCGCCAGAGCCACCTGCTGGACGTCCAGGCGCGCCGGGTCCAGTCGGTGCTGGGTACGCAGCGAGAGGAATCCCTCCCGGTCTGACTCCGAGACGTTGACCACGAGGTCACCACCGCGGAGCTCGACATAGCCGTGGATGACATGGCCCACGCTGAGGGTGTCGAGAAGCGCCGCGCTGCCCAGGCAGCCGGTCATGAG
>CALJLC010000513.1 GCA_937982605.1 uncultured Gemmatimonadales bacterium
CCGGCCCACGTCGTATCGTGCGTCGGACGAACCCGGGCCGGAGACGTGAGGGATGACGAGGAGGCGCAAGGAGCCGAAACGCTCGCGCGGTGAGCGGTGCGGCCACGGTCCAGCGATCGGCGCAGCGGTGGCCGTCGCCTTTGGAGCCCTCCTGGCTCCCGCGCCCACGGTCGCCCAGGACTTCCCCGTCTCCCCTTCCCTCCCCGCCGAGTCGCGCCAGTTCGACTTCTGGGTCGGGGAGTGGGACGTGAACCTCCGCATCCGCCAGGACGACGGGAGCTGGCCGGAGGCGGTCCGGGCCACCGCGCACGTCTATCCGGTCCTCGGGGGCAAGGCGGTGCTCGAGCTCTGGAGCGACGCGCGCGTGCAGGGCATCAAGGGCTACTCGCTGCGCTACTTCGACACGGCACGCGACGAGTGGGTGCTCTGGCTCAACTGGCCGGGCCCGAACCGCTCCGGCTCGTCGAGCCTCGCCGGCTCCTTCCGCCACGGGCGCGGCGAGTTCTTCTCGACGCGGGCCAACCCGGACGGGACCGAGACGATCAGCCGGTACACCTTCTCGGACATCACCCCGACGTCGCTCCGGTGGGACGACGCTTTCTCGAGCGACGGGGGGCGGACGTGGACGAACGGCTGGATCATGGAGTTCACCCGCACGGGCCCGAAGCCGACGCTCGACCCCGCCGGCGGCCCGGCGCACACCTTCCACGACGGCGCCCGCTGCGACGACGCGCGCTTCCGCCGCTACGAGTTCCTCTCGGGCCGCCGCGACGGCACGGTCGAGGCGGGGGGCGCGGGCGCGGTCACGATCACCGGGTACCGCGTCCTCGACGGGTGCGCGGTCATGACCTTCGCGGGTCCGGGCAGCGACCCCGAGCGCGCGTGGGGGTTCTCGCTGGTGACCTTCAACAGCTACGCGCAGCGCTACGAGCTGACGACCGTCACCTCGCAGGCGAGCACGCCGGTGCGGGTCTTCTACAGCGAGCCCGTCGACGACGCCTCGGCATCCGGCGGCACCGGGGCGGGCCCGGCCACGCTCGTCCTCTACGAGCAGGTCGCCGAAGGCGAGCGCCGCGACCGCATGCGCATCGAGCACGGCGAAGACGGGAGCGTGCTGTGGGCGCACGAAGCCGCGGCCGGCGACGGCTGGCAGCCGGTGTGGGCCGGGCGGGTGCGCTGAGCCGCGCCGCCCGCTGAGCGGGCCTCGAAGCTCCGACCTCAGCCGAGCGGGTCGGCCCCGAGCTGACCGAGGATGTTGAGGTTGTCCCACTCGACCCACATCTCGGCGATGCGTCCGTCTGCGATGCGCAGGATCGTCAGGAACTCGGTCTCGACCGACCGCCCCGAAGGCGGAAGGGGCCCGAACGGACCCTCCTGCGTTCCCGAGAGCCGCACCCGTGCGGCGACGTGGTCGTCCTCGGCCACCGTCATGAGGACCGTCTGACGAGCGTCCGGAAAGGTCGTGAAGTCCTGCTCCAGGAAGGCGCGGAGCTCGATCCACGACGTCACCGAGAGTCCGGGCGTGGCCCGGCTGTGGCGGCGCACATCGGGGCTCACGAGCGCCTCGAGCGCGTCGAAGTCCCGGTCGTTGAGGGCGGCGACGAAGCGCTCGAGCACCGCCCGGGTCTCCTTCTTCTTCATGCGTCTTCCTCCGGCTTCGAGGCGACCGCGCGAAGGCGCGGCCGCCCCTCGTCACTCATCGCCGCCGGCGCTCCAGCCGCACGACGCCGTCGAAGTCGAGGCGGAGCCCGTCCTCCGACGCGCTGCGAACGTCCAGCTCGCCGGACGCCCCGTCGAAGCGACCGGTGCCGCCGGACACCTGCAAGGTTCCGAGCACGCTGACCTGGCCGGTGGCCAGGCTCTGCACGAAGACGCCCGCGTTCGGCGAGAGCCACAGCTCGTCGCCCGACGCGACCGTCCACACCATCTCGTTCTCGAAGGCGGCCACGAAGTAGGGCGGCGCGGGATCGTAGAAGAAGTGCGGCGGGTCGTCGAGCTGCTGAGGAGGCGCGGGGATGCACGTGGCGCCCGTGCCGGTGAAGGCGCCGAGATGGGTGGACTCGCCCGTCTGCGACGTCGTGAAGTGGAGAACGCACCCGTCGAGCGGCGTCGGCGGGTCCTCCGCGTTGATCCAGTGTCCGGTCAGATGGAGCCGGAGGGTCGGGCCGAACGGCCCGCCGGGGCAGCCGAGGAGCGTGGCCAGTACGAACGTGGAAGCGAGTCCTTTGGCGAGTCGAGCCATGGGGTCTCCTGGGTAGGGATCGGCGGGGCGAAGTCGGCCCCGGATGGCGAACGATCCACCGCAGGCGTACCCTGAGCGTCCGACAGGCGTTAGCCGATCGACCTGATCAGGTGACGCACGATGATCACGCTCCATACGCTCGGCCCGGCGCGGGTGCTCGGAGGCGACGAGCGCCGGGTCCGCCGGCTGCTCGCGCAGCCGAAGCGCTGGGCGCTGCTGGCGTATCTGGCCGTGGAGGGCACGGACGCGGCGGTCCCGCGCGATCGCGTGCTGGGCGTCTTCTGGCCGGAGGTGGATCAACGACACGCCCGGGGCAGCCTGCGCAACGCGCTGCACTTCCTCCGAGGGGTGGTCGGCGCCGAGGCCATCGTCTCCGTGGGAGACCAGCTCTCGGTCTCGTCCGAGCGACTCTCGTGCGACGCCGTCTCCCTCCTCCGCGCGACTTCGGACGGAGCAGCGCTCCTCGAGATGTACCGCGGCGACTTCCTCGAGGGGATCCACGTCGACGAGCCGGAGTTCGAGTACTGGGTCGACGGCGTCCGCTCGTCCGTGCGGGCGCGGGCGAGCGCGCTGGCGTGGACCGAAGCGGACGGGGCGGCCGAGGCCGGCGCCTGGATCACGGCCGCCCGCTTTGGTCGGCGAGCCGTCGAGCTGGCGGTCGACATCGAGGCGGCCAGCCAGCGCCTCATCGGCATCCTCGACGGCGCCGGGGACCGAGCCGCGGCGCTCGCGGAGTACGCGCGGCTCGCCTCCGACCTCGAGGAGCGGTACGGCGTCGCGCCCTCCCCCGAGACGGAGGCGCTCGTTTCCGGAATTCGCGCCCGGACCGACGCGCGCCGACCGGCCGGGACCGCACGGCCGGAGCACGCGGACCCGAGCCGCGACGAGCCGACGCCGACTCTCGCGGTGCTCCCCTTCCGGATCCTCGGGGGTGACGACGCGGAGCACATCGCCCGGGGCGTGTCCGAGGATCTCGTCGTGGCGCTGGCCGCGCTCGAAGGGCTTCGCGTCGTGTCCCGGACGTCCGTGGACGCGCTCCTGGACGAGGACGGCGTCGGCGTGTCGGACCTGCGCGACCGGCTCGGCGCGGAGCTGACCGTCGAGGGCTCCGTCCGCACCGGCGGCGACCGAGTGCGCGTGACCGTGCAGCTCGTCGAAACCGCCGGGCACGCGCAGCGCTGGGCCGCCACGTACGACCGGGCGCGGGCGAACGTCTTCGACGTTCAGAGCGACGTCGCGCTCTCGATCGCCCGGGCGCTGCAGGTGGAGCTGTCGCCCCGCACCCATCGACGGCTCAGGAGCCCGACGACGCGGAACGCGGAGGCGCACGAGCGCTATCTCCGGGCCCGGCGACTCTGGCAGCAGCGGAGCGCGCCGAGCCTCGACGAGGCGATCGCGCAGCTCGAACGGGCGGTGCAGACGGACCCGGACTTCGCCCTGGGGTGGGTGGGCCTCGCGGACGCGCATCTCGTGCGGACCTCGTTGGCGGGCGGCGACTCGGCCGCCCAGGTGGCTCGAGCCCGAGCTGCACTCGCGCGAGCGCTGGAGCTCGACCCGGAGTCGGGCGAGGGGCGGGCCACCCTGGGGACGCTCCGACTCTTCTTCGACGGGGACGTCCAGGGCGCGCTGCGCGAGTACCGCCGGGCGGTGCGGCTGAGCCCGGGCTACGCCACGGCGCGGCACTGGCTCGGGAACCTGCTCGTGGTCGACGGTCAGGTGGACGAGGGCCTCGCCGAGCTCAGCGTGGCCCGCGAGCTCGACCCGCTCTCCGCGCTGGTCCACGAGAACGTCGGTCTGGCGCTCTACCACGCGGACCGACTCGAAGCCGCGCGCGTATCCTACGCGCGGGCGATGGAGCTGGACGCCGGGTACTGGCGCGCGTACTGGTCGGACGGGCTGGCGCTGGCACGACTCGGCGACCCCGACGGCGCCGCGGATCGGATCGTCACCGGGTGGACGCTCGGCGGACATCGAACCGGGCCGGACACCGCCCGGGCCGCTCGCGCGGCGCTGCGCGCCGCCGCCCCGGCGGCCGCCGTGGAGCTCAGGACCCGGGCCGCCCAGGGCGCATCCGATACCGAGCGCACCTCGCGGGTCGCCGAGGCCTTGCTCTTCACGCTGCTCGATCGGCCGGAGGACGCGCTGAGCGCGCTGGAGCAGGCGTCGGACGAGGGGACCCTGCCCCTCCTCCTGGTTCACGCGCCGTCGCTCGACCCGCTCGCGGGCCGGAGGCGCTTCTCGGCGCTCCTCGACGCGCTCGGCTACACGCCGGCGCGGTGGCGGGGCCGGGCGGGCTGAGGCCCCGCCCGACCCCGGACGCGCCCTACTCCTCCCGCAGCACCGTCACCGGGTCCACCCGGGTCGCCCGTCGGGCGGGCACCCAGCACGCCGCCACCGCCACGGCCGTCAGCACGACCGGACCGAGCAGGAACGACATCGGGTCGCGCGCGTCGACGTTGTACAGGAGGCTCTCGAGCATGCCGGTCAGCCCCCACGCGCCGGCGATCCCGATCACCAGCCCGACCGCCGCGACCTTGAGGCCTTCGCCGAGGACCAGCTTCTGGACCATGCCGGCCTGGGCGCCCATCGCCATGCGGATCCCGAGCTCGCGACCGCGCTGCGTTACGGCGTACGACATGACGCCGTACGTGCCGACCGCGGCGAGGAGGAGCGCCAGCCCGGCGAACGCCGCCAGGAGCGTGGTCAGGAAGCGCGCCCGCGCCATGGCGTCGCCCATGACGTCGACGAAGGGCTGGAGCCCCGACACCGGAAGGGTCGCGTCCCGTCCCCAGACGATCCGGCGCACGGCCGGCGCCAGCTCGGCGGGGTCCCCGGTCGTGCGGGCCACGAAGTTCACGGTCCGGCTCGCCCCGCCCTGGAGGAGCGCCTGCGGGTAGTGGAAGTACAGCTCGGTGCCGACCTCGGCGTCGAGCCCGGCGTTCTTGACGTCCTCGACGACGCCGACGACCTCGAGGAACGGGTTCGGACCGCCGAAGCCGGGCCGCAGTCGCTTGCCGATGGCGCTCTCGCCGGGCCAGAAGGTCTGCGCCAGGCTCTGGTTGACCAGCGCAACCGGGACGCCGTTGGCGTCGTCGGACGGCTGGAAGCCCCGCCCCTCCACGATCTCGATCCCCATCGTGGCGAGGTAGTCGTGGGTGATCGCCTGGTAGAAGTCGACGTTCTGCGGAGGCGAGTCCTCGGTGGCCACGAAGTTCTCGAACTCGGTGTCGTTGGCGTTCAGCCTGCGCATCGGCGGGAGGCCGGACATGGCGGCGACGCCCGTGACCCCGGGCTCGGAAGAGAGCTGCTCGATGATGCGCTGCTGGAACTGGAGCTGGTCCTCCCCGTTCGGATAGCTCGCCGACGGCAGGAAGATCTGGTAGGTGAGGAGCCCATCGGGATCGAAGCCCGGCTCGACGGCGTTCAGCGCGCCGAAGCTCCGCAGCATCAGCCCGGCACCCACCGCCAGGATGAGCGCCATCGCCGTCTCGCTCACGACCAGGAGCGAGCGCAGCCGGCGCTGTCCGGCCGACGAAGTCGAGCGCGTGCCGCCGTCGCGGAGCGAGCGGGCGAGCTCGCTGGTGGCGACGTGGCGCGTCGGCGCGAGGCCGAAGAAGATGCCGGTGGCGAGCGCGATCAGCGTCGTGAAGCCGAGGACGGTTCCGTCGAGCCGGACCTCCGAGAGGCGCGGCAGGTCGCCGGGTCCGGCCGCCTGCAGCAGATCGAGCGAGCCGAGCGCGAAGAGCGTGCCCAGCACGGCCCCGGCCAGCGACAGAACGACGCCCTCCGTCAGGAACTGCCGGAGGAGTCGTCCGTGCCCGGCTCCCATCGCCGCGCGGATCGAGACTTCCTTGTGGCGATCCTGCGCCCGGGCGAGCAGGAGGTTCGCCACGTTGGCGCACGCGATGAGGAGCACGAAGCCGACCGCGCCGAGCAGGATGAGCAGCGCCGGCCGCACGTCGCCGACGATCTCCTCCTGCAGCTCGACGAGGTGAATCGGATGACCCTCGGGCGAGATGTGTCCGTTCTGGATCTCGTCGGGGAAGCGCTGCACGAAGGCGTTCAGCTCGGTCTCGGCCATCTCGACCGTGGTCCCCTGACTCAGCCGTCCGACGAGGAAGAGGTAGTGCGAGCCGAAGTTGTTGCGGTTCGTCCAGTCGAGTCGGAGCGGCAGCCAGATCTCCGCCTCGGACTCGTCGATGTCGAAGCCCTCCGGCATCACGCCGATGATGTCGGTCGTGGTACCGTTGACGTCGACCGAGCGTCCGACGATCTGCGGATCCCCGCCGAAGGAGCGCTGCCAGAGCTCGTACGAGAGCACCGCGACGTTCGGACCGCCCGGCTGGTCCTCCTGCTCGCCGAAGTAGCGGCCCATCCGCGGCGCGACCCGGAGTGCCTCGAAGAGCTGCCAGGAGACCGCCGCGGCGTCGACGCGCTCGGGCTGCTCGTCCGCGCCGATGCTCACCTGGAAGGTGTTGAACGCCCCGATCTGCTCGAAGGAGCGCATCCCTTCCGAGATCTGCATGTACTCCGGCGGCGAGATCCAGAAGTCGTAGAAGTCCATCGTCGGGAACGACGACGTGAGCAGGACCAGCTTCTCCGACTCCGGATAGTCGAGCGGCTCCAGGACCACGCCGTTGACGACGCTGAAGATGGCCGTGTTCGCGCCGATGCCGAGCCCCAGCGTGAGCACCGCGATGACCGTGAAGCCGGGGCGCCGAACCAGCCCCCGTACCGCATGCATGATCTCCTTCGTCCACCCGTCCATCGTCATCCCCTCGAAACGAAACGTGAATGCGGCCCCGGCGATCCCCATCGCCAGGGAAAAGGTCTCGCCGGCGGCGGCGCCCGAAGCCCGCACGTCGTCGATGTCGGCGTGCCACTCCTCACGCCAGCGGGCCCGCTCGGCGGCGGGCACCAGCACGCTGACCAGGTACAGCCAGGCGCCCAGTAGCCGGGACGTCCCGACCCGGCGCCTCCCTCCCCGAGCACGCCTTCGGCGAGCACGCGCTGCGTCTCGGCCAGGCGCTGGCGGGCCAGCTCGGCCAGCCGCTGCCCGGAGGCGTTCAGCCGGTAGATCCTCCGGCGCCGGCGACCCGCCTCCCTCGCGACGTCGCCGTCCTCCCACTCCGACGCCACCGCCGCCTCGCGCTCCAGCCGCCGCAGCACCGGATAGACCGTGCCGCTCGGGAGGCCGGTGACCTCCATGATCTGAAATCCGTGCCGACTCCCCGAGGCCAGGGCCTGGAGGATCAGCGCGGTGGTGTGGGTCAGGCGAAGCGGGGACATGGAGCCCTCCGGTCCGGAGCTAGCTGTCGAACTCTATATATCTAACTCTACACAAGTAGGCAATACACCGGGTTTCGAGCGGTGATCGCGTCGAGAGTCCGATCCGAGGGCCGGCGGGCAGGGTCCGCGCGCACCGTCGGCGGGTGGAAGATCGTGCCGCTGGCGCGTCTCATGCAGTACCGTGTACGTCGGAACCGTCGACGAGAGGAGGTCCCCGTGAAGAACCGCGTCTCGAGCGCCCGCTGGGCGGTGCTCGCGCTCACCGTCACCCTCGCCGGATGCGACCCGCTCGGGGTGGCAGGCTGGTTCGCCGACCGCCCGGAGGGCGGCTCCGTCCTGACCCTCCTCGACACCGACGACCGTCGCCTGCGTGTCGGCACCGAGGTCAACGGAGCGCTCTCCGCGTCCGACTGGACGGGCACCAACGGCGCTTTCCTCGAGGCGTGGGCGCTCGAGGGCGACCGCGGGGACTCGTTCTCGATCGACCTCACCTCCGAGGACTTCGACAGCTACCTGTACGTCGTGGGGCCGGGCATCGACGGGGTGCTCTCCGACGACGACAGCGGGGGCGCGTGCCACGCGCGTATCGACTTCACGGTGCTCGAGCCCGGCACGTTCCGGGTGGTCGCGAGTACGAATGCGTCCTCACGGACCGGCACGTATCGGTTGCAGGTGAACGCCGAGCCCGACGCGGTGGAGCCGATCTCGTGCGGTGGTCTGTCCGGCTCGATGCTCACCGCCATGTCGACGCAGGGCCGCGAGCTCCGCCTGATGGAGCCGGCGTACGGAACGCTCACCGGAGCGGAGACGTCCCTCGAGAACGGCCGCCCGATCCAGGCGTGGGCGCTCCAGGGTCGCGCCGGGGAGACGGTCGTCATCTCGCTGGATTCGGACGCCTTCGACGCCTACCTGTACTTCGCGGGGCCCGGCATTGCCGAGGCGCTCACCAACGACGACGGCGGCTCCGGGCTGAACTCGCAGCTCACCGTGACTTTCCCGCAGAACGGCACGTACGTGGTCGGCGCCGCCGCGCTGTCGGGCGGCTCGACCGGCGCGTACACGCTCACCGTGACGGAGCCGCTCGACCTCGCCGCGCTGGACACGGACGATCGCCGGCTCGCCCTCGACGTGCTCGCCTACGGGATGCTCTCGGACGAGGACCTGGTGATCGAAGGCCGACGGGTCCAGGCCTGGGCGTTTCAGGCCCGGGCGGGTCAGGACGTGACGGTCGACCTCATGTCGACCGACTTCGACAGCTACCTCCAGGTGGCCGGCCCCGGCTTCCGGACGCCGCTCTCCGACGACGACGGGGGTGAGGATCTGGACTCGCGTCTGCAGATCACCTTCCCGGCCGACGGGACGTACCGGATCATCGCCGGCTCGCTCGGCGGCGACGGCGGCTCGTTCACGCTGCGGGTCTGGTAGCGCCGCCCGCGCGGCCTCCCGAACGACACGCGCCCCCGGAGCCGACGAGCTCCGGGGGCGCGGTCACGTCCGGCGGCGGCGACCGCCACGGGGTCAGTTGATCCGCTCGAGCTCGACCCGGCGGTTCATCCGGCGTCCCTCGGGCGTGCCGTTGTCCGCGATCGGCTGATCCGGCCCGAAGCCGCGAGCCTCCATCCGTGCCGCGGCCACACCGCGTTCGGTCAGGTAGGCGACGACCGACTCCGCGCGGGCCTGCGACAGGTCGACGTTGAAGAGACGCGACCCGGAGGCGTCCGTGTGCCCCGAGACCCGCACCCGCACGTCGGGATTGCCCACGAGCGCCTCGGCGACGCGATCCAGCACCACCCGCGCCTCGGCCGTGAGCTCGGCGCTGCTCGTCTCGAACGTCACGCCTTCCAGCACCAGCGGGGTGTTCTCGTCCTCGAAGAGCACCGGACACCCGGCGTCGTCGACCGCCTCGCCCCGGGGGCTGTTCGCGCACCGGTCGTCCTCGTCGTACACGCCGTCCCCGTCGGAGTCGATACGGCAGCCTCGTCCGTCCACACGCGCGCCCGCCGGGGTGCCTGCGCAGGCGTCGTCCTCGTCGAAGACGCCATCCCCGTCCGCGTCGACGCGGCAGCCACGGCCGTCGACCGCCACACCAGCGGGTGTGTCCGCGCAGGCGTCGTCCTCGTCGAAGACACCGTCCCCGTCCGCGTCGACCCGACAGCCGCGGGCGTCGACGGCCACGCCGGCGGGCGTCCCCGCGCAGGCATCGGCCTCCTCGAACACGCCGTCCCCGTCGCTGTCGACGCGGCAGCCCGTGCCGTCGACGACCACGCCGAAGGGCGTCGTCGGACAGGCGTCGTCCCGATCGGGCACACCGTCTTCATCCCGGTCCCGGGGCGTTCCGCCGAAGGCGTAGGAGAGGCCGGTGCTGATCATCCAGTTGGTATGGCCGTCGATGGCCTCCCCCTCGAAGAGGGCTCCCTCGTTGAATGGCGACCCGACGTGGTCGACGCTGAGGTCGGCGCGCAGCGCGAGCTCCTCGGTGATTCCGAGGCGCAGGCCGGCGATCCCGCCGACCCCGGTGTCCGAGCCGTCGACGACACCACCGTACCGGTTGTGGACGACGCCGGCCCCGATGAACGGGATCACCCGCTCGCGGACCGGCACGCCGAGCAGGAGGCGACCCCGGAGAGGCATCCACGTCCCGTCGTCCGTGCGCGGCGACGCGTCCGAGGTCCAGCTGTAGCCCGCCGCGGCCTCGACCGAGACGTTCCGCCACAGGAAGTAGCCGAGGCTGGCGCCGATCCCCCCGTGGGTGTCGAGTCCGGTCCTCTCGCTCAGGCCGCTGAACAGCGCATGGCCGCCGAGCTCGACGCTGCCCGGGTCCTGGGCAGCCAGCGGTGCCGCCGTGAGCGCGGCCGCCAGCAGGGTCGCACGAAGTCTCATCGAATCCCCCTCTCCGTTTCGGTTCGTTGTCCTGGACTGCGCACCTTCGGACCGGCCGGGGCGGGAGAAGTCACATCCGACGAGCGCGGCCGGAGGGCGATGTGACTTTCCGGTGACGACTCGGTCCATTGGGTTGCGGCCCGAAGGGCTCAACCGACCCGAACGAAACCAGGAGACACCAAGACCATGGATCTGATCAAGGACCTCATCGAGAGCCGGGGCGGCGACCTCGTCCAGGCGCTCGTCGGCCAGGCCGGCTTCGACGCGGACAAGGCGAAAGCGTTCGTTCCCGAGGCCGGCAGCTCGGTGATGCAGGCGCTCACGTCGAAGGCCGGAGACCTCGACCTCGGTGACCTCGCCTCGAAGGGCAACGTCGATCGCCTCATCGGCCACATCGACGTTCCCGGCCTGGCGTCCCGGGCGGGCGTCTCCGCGCAGGAGAGCTCCCGAGGCCTCGCCGCCTTCGTGCCCATGCTGCTCGGGTTCCTCGGTGAGAAGTCCGAGCGCGGCGGCCTGCTGGAGCTGCTCGGCAAAGCCGACGACCTCGGCGACGCGCTGGGCCGGCTCGGCGGACTGGGCAAGCTGGGCGGGCTCGGCAAGCTGTTCGACTGAGCCACCCGTCCGATCCACGATCCACCACAACAGAAAGAGGAAGACGACACGATGGGCATCTTCGAGTTCGTACGAGAGGCCGGGGCCAAGGTGGGCCTGGGCGAGT
>CALJLC010000514.1 GCA_937982605.1 uncultured Gemmatimonadales bacterium
CCGTCATCTGCGCCTCGACGGACCGGGGGCCTGCGGCGAAGACGGCCACGCCGAGGAGAGCGGATACCGCGAACGAGGTCCTGCGCATGTGTCACTCCTTGGGAGCGTGTGGGCCCGACAGCGAAAACTTCACCGGGAAACTAATGCACCTGTCCCGGATCCCCTCGCTTTTTTTTCAGGGCTCTCCGCGCCGCCGCCGGTGTAGGACGGCGACGGTTCGAAATCGACGATCCTCAGCCCTTCGACTGAATCATGCGCAATTCGTCGGTCCTCGCATTCCTCGCCGTCGTCCTGTCGGGCTGCGGCCTGACTGACCCCGTCCCCACGCTCGTCGTCTCGGGCTCGGTGGTGGCCGCGTCCGACGGGGGCGGGTTCGTGTCCGGCGACCCGATCGGGGACGCCGACGTCGTCCTCCGGTACGTGTCGCCGCTCAATCTCTCGGCCGTCATCCGCGACCAGGTTCGCACCGGGGCCGACGGTGCCTACCGGGTCGAGACGCCGCCTCCCGCCGGGCAACGCGACATCAACTGTTCGACCCTCACCGTCGTCGTGACACGAAACGGCTTCACGACGCGTAGCGTCCGCCTGTCGACCGTGGCGGAATGCGACGGCGCCGGCACGCTCGACCTCGACGTCGCGCTCACGCCGAACCCGTAGCGCCCCGGTCCCCCCGGGATCCGACCACGGGCGCCGCCGTCACGGGATGAAGGAGTCCTCTTCGGTCAGCGCGCAGGCGAAGGCCGCGAGGAGCTCCGCGGCGGCCTCGAGGTCGTCCAGGCTCGCGGTCTCGACCGCCGAGTGCATGTACCGGTTGGGGATCTGGACGAGGCCCGTCGCCACCCCCGCGCGGGAGATCTGCAGCGGGTTGGCGTCGTTCGGGGCGGCGCGGCCGAGCGCGGCGGTCTGGTGTGCGATTCCGCCGTCCCGGGCGAGCGCGGCCAGGCGGTCCCCGACGCGGGGGTTGATGTTCGGGCCCCGCAGGATGACCGGGCCGGCCCCCAGGTCGATCTTGCCTCGCTCCCGCTTGTCGACCGTCGGACAGTCGGTCGCGTGGGTGACGTCGACGGCGATGCCGACGTGGGGATCGACGCCGAAGGCGGCCGTGCGGGTGCCTCGAAGCCCGATCTCCTCCTGCACCGTCGAGGCCGCGGCGAGCGTGCAGGAGATGCCCCGCTCCGTGGCCCGGCGGGCGGCCTCGAAGACCACCCAGACCCCCGTTCGGTTGTCGAGCGCCGGGGCGTTGAGGAGTCCGTTGCGCATCTCCTGAAAGCCCAGGCGGACCGTGACCGCGTCGCCCACGGCGATGAGGGAAGCCACCTCGTCACGGTCCTTCGCGCCGATGTCGATCCACATGTCCTTCGTCTGGACGACCGCCTTCTTCTCCTCGTCGGTCAGGAGATGGATCGCCTTGCGTGAGATGACGCCGTGGACCGGCCCGTGAGCCGCCCAGACCACGACCCGCTGCCCCACGAGCTGCTGCGGATCCCACCCGCCGACGGTCTGGAACCAGAGGAAGCCGGCGTCGTCGACGTGCGAGACCAGCATTCCGAGCTGGTCGCAGTGCCCGTCGAACATGAGGCGGGGGGCGGAGCCCGGATTCGTCGTGGCGATGACGTTGCCGTGCACGTCGGTGGTCACCTCGTCGGCGAACGTCTGCGCGAAGGCGCGCACGACCTCCTGCACCGCCTGCTCGTAGCCGGAGACGCCAGGCGTCGTGAGGAGATCCTCGAGAAAGGTGCGTGAGGCGGCGTCCACGGAGCGCTCCTGCGTCGGGTCGGTGGGGGCGACGAATCTCGGGCGACACCGTGACTCCGTCCACTCGGGAAGACGACCATTGCGGCGGCGTTGCGTCGAGGCCGACTTTCGCCGACCACCAGGCGGTCGGTCCTCGACCCGTCACGCCGGCGAGAGCCGGCCTCTCGACCGGACGGCAGGCAGCCCGATGCTCCACGCTCGACGGCATCCTCCTACGAAGCGCGAACGAAGCCCCCTCGCCGCGCACGCCGCGGTGGTCCTGGCCGGCCTCGGCGTCCTCGCCTGCGGCCCGCCGGACACGCCGGACCGATCCGGAGGGGCCTCCGACGTGGAGCCGTCGCCCTGGGCGGGGATCTGGGTCGACCGCACCGCCGAGCTGCTCGACTCCACCGGCGAGTGGACGAACAAGGTCGAGCTCGCCGACCTGGACGGCGACGGGCGGCTCGACCTCCTCTTCGCGAACGGGGGCGACTACTCGACGCCGGGCGAGCCGGAGCTCAACCGGGCCTTCCTCAACGGGGGCTCGGGCGACGGGCCGGCCGGCGGCGCGCGCTTCGTCGACGTCACGGCGGCGGTCTTCGGCGACACCCCGGACCTGACCCGGGTCGTCAAGGCGCGGGACACGGACGCCGACGGCCTGGTCGATGTCTTCGTGGGCAACACCTACCAGACGCCGAGCCGGCTCTTCGTCGGGCTGGGCGAGGGGCGCTTCGTCGAGCGCACGAACCGCATCCCGGCGCGGGCCATGAGCCTGGGCGACGCCGAGTTCGGCGACGTCGACGGAGACGGAGACCTCGACCTCGTCCTCGCCGACTGGGGCCCGGGCAACAACATGACGAACGCGGGCGGCCGGACCCGGCTCTGGATCAACGACGGACGGGGTCGCTACGCCGACGCCACCGACGCGCGCATGCCCGACGCGCTGGTGCGCTTCGCGTGGGACCTCGAGCTCGTCGACGTCGACAACGATCTCGATCTGGACGTCGTGGTCTCGTGCAAGCGGTGCGCCGGCGGCCACCTCTTCCGCAACGACGGGAGCGGACGTTTCGAGGAGGACCCGCGCGGGCTGCCGCAGTACACGAACAACTACGAGTACGAGCCGATGGACCTCGACGGGGACGGCTACCTCGACCTCGTCACGATCAACGACGGCGAGATCGTGGCCGAGCGCGGCTCGAGCCGCCGCGAGCACGTCTTCCGCAACGACGGCGAGGGCCGTTTCCGGGACGCCACCGACCTCTGGTGGCCGGACGAGCACAACATCGGGGAGGACGACAACGTCGTCGCCTTCCTCGACTTCGACTCCGACGGGGACGCCGACTTCCTCATCGGCTCGCTGAGCGGTCCGGACCGGCTGGTCGTGAACGACGGGACGGGCCAGCTCTCGACCGTGACCGACGTCTTCGTCGGTGAGAACACGCCGGGCACGCTCGGGATGGCCATCGGCGACGTCGACGGAGACGGTCGAATCGACGTCGTGCAGTCGCAGGGCGAGCACCCCACCGCGATCCAGGAGCGGATCCACTCGGGGGTCGGCCTGGCGCCGGACACGGCTCCGCCCGTCGTCACCCTGGTGCGCGTGGTGGAGGTCGAAGCGGGGGGCGAGCGGGGGCTCCTCGTGCGCGCCCGGGTGCACGACCGGAAGAGCCCGACGCTCCCGACCGAGTGGCAGAAGGTCGAGGTGCGCTTCCAGGTGCTCGGCGCGCCGCGCACCGCCCCCATGACGTGGTACGGGTAGTACCTCTGGCGGGCGACGATCGCGCCGGACGCGGAGGCGGTCGAGGTGTGCGCCACCGACGCGGCGGGCAACACCGCCTGCGCTCCCGTTCAGGAGTAGGGGGGACGCCGGCCCCGGAAGCAGGGGGCACGCCGGTCCGGGGAGCAGGGGGCACGTCGACCGCGAACCCGTACCCGACTGCGGGCTTTGCGGAAAGCCCCGTCCGTGCTGCATATTCGGGCCACGACGGAGGTGGCCCCGCCCGTGCCCCCCCGCGCCCCCGCCATCGCTGCACATGAAGAAGACCCTCACGCTCCTGGCCCTCGCCGTCGGCGCGGGCCTCGTCGTGTCCGCCGGTCCGGCGACCGCTCAGACCCCCGACGAGCTCTTCGAGACCCGCGTCCGGCCCGTGCTGGCCGAGAAGTGCGCCGAGTGCCACTCGGAGCGGCGACGCCGCGGCGGCCTGCGCGTCTCGACGCTCGAAGACCTCCTGCGGGGCGGGCGGACCGGCCCGGCCATCGTGCCCGGTGACCCCGACGCGAGCCTGCTCATCCAGGTGGTCCGTCACGAGATCGAGGACCTCGAGATGCCGCAGGACGCGGACCCGCTCACCGCCCGGGAGATCGACGGGCTCGCCGAGTGGATCCGGGCGGGCGCGGCGTGGCCCGCCGAAGCGGCGGTGACCTTCGCCGCGGTCGAGGCTTCGACCGGCCTGTCGCCCGGAGCGCAGCTCTTCGTCGACCGCGTGCGACCCGTCTTCGAGCAGAAGTGCTTCTCGTGCCACACCGACGACGAGCGCGGCGGTCTGCGCCTCGACTCGCGCGAGGCCGTGCTGAGCGGAGGCGGACGGGGACCGGCGGTCGTTCCCGGGAACGCCGAGGAGAGCCTGCTGATCCAGGCGGTCCGGCACCAGCACGCCGAGCTGCGCATGCCGCGCAACGGAGACAAGCTCTCCGCTTCGGAGATCGAGGGGCTGGCGGCGTGGATCCAGGCGGGCGCCGAGTGGGCGGACGTCGCGGCCCCGCTCGTCGTCCCGCGCCGAGCGGTGAGCGCCGAGGAGCGCGACTTCTGGTCGTACCGGCCGCTCGCCAAGCCGTCGGTGCCGACGCCGTCGGACTCGGACTTCGAGTGGGGCACGACGGCCGTCGACCGCTTCGTGCTCGCGGCGCTCCAGAAGCAGGGCCTCACGCCGGTCGGGCCCGCGGACCGGCGCACGCTCATCCGGCGCGCCACCTACGACCTCACGGGGCTGCCGCCGACGCCGGAGGAGATCGAGGCGTTCCTGGCCGACGACGCGCCCGATGCCTTCGAGAAGGTCGTCGACCGCCTCCTCGCCTCCGAGCACTACGGGGAGCGGTGGGGCCGGCACTGGCTGGACGTGACCCGCTACGGCGAGGACGACACGCGGGGCCTGGCACGCGACGGCTCGGGTCGGGAGCGCTACCCGATGGCGTACGTGCACCGGGACTGGGTCGTCGACGCGTTCAACGCGGACATGCCGTACGACACCTTCGTGATGGCCCACCTGGCCGCCGACCTCATGCCGGAGCCGCAGCGCGAGAAGCTCCTTCCCGGGCTCGGCTTCCTCGGGCAGGGCCCGTGGTACTACGACATCGCCGAGCCGGTGATCGCGCGGGCCGACGAGCGTCACGACCGGGTCGACGTGACGACACGCGGATTCCTCGGCCTGACCGTCGGGTGCGCGCGCTGCCACGACCACAAGTACGACGCGATCGGTACGCACGACTACTACGCCATCGCGGGCATCTTCGACAACGCGAACTACTACGAGTACCCGGTCGCCGACTCGGCGACCGCCGCCGACTTCAAGGCCCAGCAGGAGTTCATCGAGAGCATGGAGGAAGGGCTCGGCGACTACATGTCGACCGAAGCCGATCAGCTCGCCTCCGTGCTCTCGCTGCAGACGTCGCGCTACATGATGGGCGCGTGGAAGGTCACGGGCCGGGAGCAGATCCCCGCGGAGGTCGCGGCCGCCCAGGGTCGCCTCGACCTGGAGGTGCTGCAGCGGTGGATCGACTTCCTGGCCAAGGAGCCCAAGCACTACCCCTTCGTCGTGCCGTGGCAGGAGATGATCGCCGACGAGGGCGGGACCGAGGAGCCCGCCCAGGAGCTCGCTGACGAGTGCCAGCGCCTGGTCCTCGAGGTCGTGGCCGAGCAGAAGAAGCTCGAGGAGCGGAATCGCCGCATCATCGCCAAGGGCACGCCGCTCGAGGACGTGAAGTCGACGCCGATGCCCAACGGCTTCGAGTCCTTCTTCGACGAGCACCAGCTCGAGCTCGAGACGATGGACCGCGAGCGCTTCAACCTCTTCATGGCGCTCTTCTACACGGACCTCGACAACGAGCTGGACACCTTCTTCCGCAAGCCCGGCCTCTTCCGCTTCCGCGGCTGGGGGCTCGAGCGGCAGCTCAGCCGCGTCGCCGCCGATCACGTCACCGCCATGCGGGAGGAGATCGAGGAGCTCGAGGAGGAGCTGCCCGACATCCCCTTCGTGATGGGCGTCGCCGACAAGGACAGCGCGGACATCGCCGACATCGGCCTGCACATCCGCGGCAGCCCGAAGAACCTGGGGGAGCGCGTGCCGCGCGGCTTCCCGCTCGTGCTGCAGACCGAGGGCGAGCCGGAGCGGTACGTCGAGGGCTCGGGGCGGCTCCGGCTGGCCCGGGACATCGCCGAGCACCCCATCGCGGCGCGGGTCATGGTCAACCGCGTCTGGGCGTGGCACATGGGCGCCGGGATCGTCCGCACGCCGAGCAACTTCGGGATCATGGGCGAGCGGCCCACCAATCCGGAGCTCCTCGAGTTCCTCGCGGCGGACTTCGTCGAGAACGGGCAGTCGGTCAAGCGCCTCCACAAGCAGATCATGCTCTCGTCGGTCTATCAGCTGGCCGCCGACGACGAGCCGCGCTTCGCCGACATCGATCCGGACAACCGGTACTTCTGGCGCTTCAACCGGGAACGCCTCACCGCCGAGGCGATCCGGGACGGCCTCCTCTTCGTCTCCGGGGATCTCGACGACGAGGTGGGCGGGGAGTCGCTGCAGCTCGACGACGAGAAGAACCTGCGCCGCACGATCTACGGCGAGGTCAGCCGTTTCCAGGTGAACGAGTACCTGCAGACCTTCGACTTCCCGAACCCGAGCCTGACGGCGGAGCGTCGCTTCTCGACCAACGTGCCGCTGCAGAGCCTCTACTTCATGAACTCGGACTTCGTGACGGCCCGGGCCGAGTCGTTCGTCCGGAGGCTCGGGAAGCTCGTTTCGCCGGACAGCGCGGCGGCCGGGGCCGCCGCGGCGGAGGACGACGACGGTCCGGCCGCCAAGGGCGGGAAGGGCCCGTCGAAGCCGGCGGCCGACGACGAGGACGAGGAGAAGGTCTACGCCGACGACGAGATGCCGAAGGTGTTCGACGACCGCGCGATGATCGAGGCGGCGTACCCGATCCTCTACGCCCGCGAGGTGACGGACGCGGAGGCCGAGCTGGGCGTCGAGTTCCTGTCCACGCAGAAGGCCGCGTATCTGGAGGCGGAGCTCGCGCGCGTGGTCGCCGACGAGGACGAGGCCACCGACGGCGGCTCCGAGCCGAGCGCCGAGGCGGTACGTGCGCTCGCGGAGCGGCGTGCCGCGATGAAGGCGTGGGTCCAGTACGGCCGGGCGCTCTTCAGCGCCGCGGAATTCAGGTTCATCAGCTGAGGCGAAGCATGGCGCACGATCACGGTCACGGCGATCACGGTCACGGCGGGCACGCGCCCGACCATCACGGCTGCGGCTTCGTCGCGGGCCAGCCGCGGACCCGCCGCGAAGCGCTCAGGACGATGGGCGCGGGCTTCGGCATGATGGCCTTCGCGCAGATGGTGGGCGCCTCGCTGGTCGAGGCCGCCAGCCCGATCCGCTCGGCGATGGGCTCGATCCTGCCGAAGCCCGACTTCGCGCCCCGCGCCAGGAACGTGATCTTCCTCTTCATGAACGGCGGGGTCAGCCAGGTCGACACCTTCGACCCCAAGCCCGAGCTCGATCGCTACCACGGCACGGCGCTGCCCGAAGAGATCAAGACCGAGCGCAAGACCGGCGCGCTCATGAAGTCGCCGTTCACCTTCCAGCGCTACGGCGAGTCCGGGCTCCAGGTGAGCGAGCTCTTCCCGCACGTCGGCTCGGTCGCGGACGACATCTGTGTCATCAACTCGATGTACACGGACATCCCGAACCACGAGCCGTCGCTCCTCATGATGAACACCGGGCACATCCAGCCCGGTCGGCCGGCCCTCGGCTCGTGGCTCACGTACGGCCTCGGGACCGAGAACGAGAACCTCCCCGGCTTCGTCGTCCTCTGCCCGGACCAGCCGACCGTCGTCGGTCCGCCGCTGTGGAGCAACGCCTTCCTCCCGGCGATCCACCAGGGCACGTACATCTCGGACAAGATCCCGCGGCTCGAGGACGACTTCGACCCGTACGCGCTCATCCCGAACATTCACGCGGAGCGCAACGATCCGGAGCACCAGCGGCGCGAGGTCGAGCTCGTCGAGCGGCTCAACCGGCTCCATCAGGAGCGGCTCGAGGCGCAGGACGCCGAGATCGAAGGTGCCATCAGCGCCATGGAGACCGCGTACCGGATGCAGACGGAGGCGCCCGAGGTCTTCGACATCCGGCGGGAGACGAAGGCGACGCAGGAGCTCTACGGTCCGGGCAGCACCGCGCGTGGCGCGCTCATGGCGGTACGGCTCATCGAGCAGGGCGTGCGCATGGTCCAGGTCTACTACGCCAAGGGCGATCCCTGGGACCACCACGCCGACATCATGGAGCACCGGGTCAACGCGCGGCACTCGGACCAGGCCTTCGCCGCGGTCGTGAAGGACCTCAAGTCACGCGGGCTCTTCGACGACACGCTCGTGGTGTGCGGCACCGAGTTCGGTCGCACGCCGGTCCTGGAGACCGGTGGCGGCGGGGCGGGCGGGCGCGTCACCAACGGGCGCGACCACAACCCGTTCGGCTTCTCGATCTGGCTCGCCGGCGGAGGCATCAGGGGCGGCATGACGTACGGCCGCACCGACGCCTTCGGCTTCAAGGCGGTCGAGAACCCGGTGCACATCCACGACCTGCACGCGACGATCCTCTACCTCATGGGGATCGACCACGAGAAGCTGACCTACAACTACTCGGGCCGCGACTTCCGGCTGACGGACGTGGCCGGCAACGTCATCCACGACATCATCGCGTAGAGGGGGAGCTCGGGCGCCCGGCACGTATGAGAAGCCGGCGGTCGTGAAGTGGCCTTTCAGTTCGCGCTCTTCCACGCCTCCAGGAAGCTCTCGGCGCACTGCTCGCCCAGCGTGAACATCCGGTGCAGCTCCCGCGTCGTGAAGCTGCCGACCCAGCTCCGGATCCAGGCGATCACCGGTCGGCCGTCCGCGCCGGGCCGCTCCACCTGCGTGCGGAGCGAGTAGACGATCAGTCCGGTCTCGTAGAAGGTGTCGACGTGGCACGCGACCGTGACGGGTGCGCCCTCCACGACGCTCGGGGCGGCGTCCGCGGAAGCGAGCGTCTGGCGGAACGTCATGGAGAGCGCCTCGATGAACTGGGCCTCCGTGGCGCCGCCGGCTTCCATCGTGATGAGCTCGTCCCACTGGGCGTCGACACGGGTGTCGATCCGGAGCACGCCGGCCAGTCGCCCGGTGTCCTCGACGGCCTGGGCCAGGAGCGGCGGGGCCGGCGCCAGGAGGAGGACGGCCCACCCCAGGACCCCGACCGGCACGACCCGGGCGGGGGTTCGAGGCCGAGGGCTCATCCGGACCGGGGGCGCGGAGTGCACGTCATCCCTCGAGTAGCGTCTCCACGTGCGCGGCCGTCGCCAGCGCCAGGCCGTCCACGTTGTAGCCGCCCTCGAGCAGCGACACGAGTCGGCCGTCGCAGCACGACGCCGCGATGTCCATCGCGTTCCGCGTCATGCGGCGGAACGCGTCGTCGGTGACGTCGAAGCAGCCGAGGAGGTCGTCCTGGCGGCTGTCGAATCCCGCCGAGACGACGACGAAGTCCGGGTCGAAGGCCGCCACGGCCGGCTCGAGCTGCCGCTCCCAGGCGCGCAGCATGTCGACGTCCCGGCTCTCGCACTCGAGGTGCACGTTGATGTTCGTGCCGTGACCGTCGCCCTCACCCGCCAGCGAGGGGTCCCCGGTCTCGGGGTAGTCCATCCAGTTGTGCGTCGAGTAGAAGAGGACGGTCGGGTCGTCGTAGAAGGCGTTCTGCGTCGCGTTGCCGTGGTGGTAGTCCCAGTCGATGACGAGGACCTTCTCGTACCCGAGCGCCTGTGCGTAGCGCGCGGTGATGGCGGCGTTCGAGTAGTAGCAGAAGCCCTCTTCGGCCCCCGTGTTGTTGGCGTGGTGTCCCGGCGGCCGCACGGCGCAGAAGGCGTTCTTCACGTCGCCGCGCGAGACCGCGTCCACGGCGCCCAGCGCCCCGGCGACCGCGAGCTCGGCGAGTGGACCGCTCACCGGGATCCGGCGGATCGAGGCGACGTGCTCGGGGGTGTGGTGCGCCTCGATGTACGGTTTCGGGTCGGGATGGGCGTCGAGCGAAGGCATCTCGGAGACGAGGCCCCGCTCGCCGAGCACCTCCATGACCCGGATGACCCGCTGGGCGATCTCCGGCCTCGGCGCGCCGCTGCTCGACGCCGGCACGACGTGGTCGAGGCAGCGCGGATCGTAGAAGAGCCCGGTGCCTTCGGCACGTCGGGCGCCGCCCGTCGCCAGCCGCGGACCGTGGTCGGCGAGCAGTCCGGAGGGGAGCGCGGCGGCGAGGCCGAGCCCCGCCACGCCCCTCGAGGCGTCGGCGATGAATTCGCGTCGGGTCGTCATGCAGCTCCTCCTGCGCCGGGCGCGCGGGCGGGTCGGGGTGGTCGATCACGTTACGCCGGCCCGCGATCCGCGGCCACCGGGCCCGGCGCCGGGTCGAACCGAGCCGGGGGGTAGCGGGGACCCGCCGTCCGCTGCCGGGGGATCTTGCGGGCTGCACCGGCGCGGAGTCGTTTGCCCTCCACCTCGTCACGTCCGGACCGGAGCCCCGATGATGGCTCGCCCCCGCCCGCCCGCCTCGATCCCGTCGCCCCGCCGTCGCCTTCCGCTGCTCGTGTGCCTGGCGACGCTCGCCGCGACCGCGCCCCTCGCGCATCCCGCGGAGGCGCAGCGCCCCCGCGCGCGCGACCTCGGTGTGCCCTTCGACGGGGAGCCGGGCCGCCTCAACGCGATCACCGACGTGGCCGGCGTGACCGTCGGGCACACGACGCTGATCCGGGGAAGCGGCGCCAAGGTGCCCGGTGAAGGCCCGGTCCGGACCGGCGTGACAGCCGTCTGGCCACGGGGCAACCGCACCCCCGATCCGGTGTTCGCGGCGTGGTTCTCGCTCAACGGTGACGGCGAGATGACGGGCACGACCTGGGTCGAGGACTCCGGTCTGCTCGAGGGTCCGGTCATGATCACCAACACGCTCAACGTCGGGATCGTCCACCACGCCGTCGTGCGCTGGGGCGCCACGCGGAGCACCGACTGGGACGGGGTCGGCTATCCCCCGTGGCTCGCTTCGCTCCCCGTCGTGGCCGAGACGTGGGACGGCACGCTCAACGACATCCTCGGCC
>CALJLC010000515.1 GCA_937982605.1 uncultured Gemmatimonadales bacterium
AAACCATGAAGGTGGCCAGCACCGCGCCGCCGAAGGCCGCGGGCGGGATCGTGACGTCGAAGAGGTGCGCGAGGAAGACGATCGACGCCCCCTGGAAGAGCGCGGATCCGGCCCGGTACATCGAGGCGCCGAGCGGGAGCACCAGGTCCGCCACCGTGTCCGAGACGCCGAGCTCCCGCTTGACCTCCTCCAGCGTGACCGGGAGCGCGGCCGCGGTGCTCGTCGTCGAAAAGGCGATCGACGCAGCCCCGAACGTCCCGCCGAGGAAGCGGAGCGGTCCGATCCCGCCCACGAAGCGGACGAAGGGCAGGTACACCAGCCCGATGTAGAGTCCGAGCCCCACGATCACGGCGGCGATGAAGACGGCCAGGCTCTGGATGAGGCCCCACCCGAGCTGCGCGGTCACCGGGGCGGCGAGGCCGAAGATGCCGAGCGGAGCCGTCCAGAGGATCCACCACACGAGCTTGATCAGCGCGTCGCCGAACGCCTCGGCGAAGCCGACGAGCCGCTCCCGGGACGCTTCCTCGAGCGTTCCTGCCGCCGCGGCGAAGAGCGCGGTGAAGACGATCAGCTGAAGGAGCGCGCCGTCCGCCGCCGCGGCGAACGGATTGCTCGGGACGAGCGCCACGAGGAAGTCGACGAGGCCGGGGAGCGGGGGCGCCTCGCGGGCGGCGGCGGCGGGCGCGGCCACGTCGGGCGCGAAGGCGAGCGCGGCCTGCATCACCCCCATCCCGATCAGGATGGCGGGGATCACGGAGAGCCAGAAGAAGGCGAGCGTCGTGGCGCCCAGACGGCCGAGCTTGCGGGGATCTCCGAGCCGTGCCACCCCGGTGAAGATGACGGCCATGACCAGCGGGATGATGACCATCCGGATGGCGTTGATGAAGACCGTGCCGAAGGGCTCGGAGGCGAGCGCGATCGTGAGGAACAGCTCCGACCCCGCCGCGCCCAGGAGGCCGGTGACGAGGCCGAGGATCAGCCCGGCGGCGATGGCAGCGTGGAGCATGGCGTCAGGTGGATGGCGGGGACGGCGCCGAAGGTAGTGACCGGCTCCGGGACAGGCGACGGATGCTGGCGATGCCGGCGGCCGGACCGAGCGCCAGCCCGGCGAAGGCCCAGTCCCACGCCACGATCTCGACCAGGGCGGGCACCGCCTGGATCGTCACCATGGTGAGCAGGAAGCCCATCGACGTCTGCAGCATCAGCGCGGTGCCGACGGAGTCCGAGGGCGCCACCTCGGTGACCAGGGCGCTGAACTGCGCCGAGTCGGCGACGACGAAGAAGCCCCACACCCAGCTCAGCAGCACCGCGACGGTGAACGGCGCCGAGAGCACCGGGCCGGCCAGCAGGCAGCAGGTGCCGCTCGCGGCCATCGCCAGGTTGACGACCCGGGCCCGCCCGATCCGGTCCGCGGCGAGCCCGCCCCAGACGCAGCCGAGCCCTCCGGCTGCGATCGTCCCGAAGGCGGCGTAGTCGACGACGCGCCCGGGCACCGTCTCCGCCGCGGCGACCGCCAGGTAGACGGGCACCCACGTCCACATGGCGTAGAGCTCCCACATGTGCCCGAGGTAGCCACCCGTGGCGAGCATCGTCTCGCGGTGTCGGAGGATCCGTCCCACGCGCGCCCAGCTGAACGGTCGGCGCGCGAAGGGGAACGGGCCCTCGCGGTAGCCGACCGCCACCAGGAGCGCCCCGAGGAGGCCGGCCGCGGACGCACCCGCCACGACCGGGGTGAGCCCGGCCCCACCGATCGCCTTGAGGAGATACGGAAGCGCCTTGCCGACCGTCAGCGCGCCGACGACGGTTCCGATGGCCAGGCCGCGCCCGCTCCGGAACCAGGTCGAGATCATCTTCATGCCCGGCGGATAGACGCCGGCCAGGAAGGCGCCGGTGGCGAAGCGCACGACGAGCGCGGCGGCGTAGCCGGGCGCCACGAGCAGGAGCGCGTTGGCGAGCGCCGCCAGCGCGGCCGAGGCAGCGAAGAGCCTTCGCGCCGGCACGACATCGGCCAGGTTCAGGACGGCCGCCAGCGCGGTCCCCACCACGAAGCCGAGCTGTACGGTCGTCGTGAGCCACCCGACCTGACTCCCGGTGAGCGTCCAGCGGGCTTGCAGCTCCGGGCCCACGGCCGTGGCGGTCATCCACGCCGACAGGGAGAGGAGCATCGCGGCGGAGACCACCGCCAGCGCCATCCAGCGGGCCGGATCGTCGTCCACCGCGGTTTGCGCGGCGCGGACCCCTTCCGGCCCGGCGCTCACCCGACCAGCTGCTTCGCCACGAACCAGAGGTTGGCGGGGCGCTCGGCCAGGCGGCGCATGTACCAGGGGAACCACGCGGCCCCGTAGCTCACGAGGACGCGCATCCCGTATCCCTGACGGGCGAGCCGCGCCTGCTCGTCCCGCTGGATACCGTACAGCATCGAGAACTCGTAGTCGGCCTTGGCGACGCCCAGCTCGAAGGCGATCCGGTTCGTCTCCCCGATCATCTTGGGGTCGTGCGTGGCGATGACGGGCTTGCCGGCGCCGCCCCCGAGGCGGGCGCGGAGCAGCGTCTGCGTGAGCGTGACGAAGCTCCGGTCGACGTCCGCCTTGTCCGGAAAGGCGACCGTGGCCGGCTCGTTGTACGCCCCCTTCACCAGGCGGATGTCGGGGTCGAGCGGGAGGAGCGCCTCCAGATCGGCGGCGGTGCGCCGGAGGTACGACTGCAGGCAGAGGCCCACGTTGCCGTGCGACTGCTTCACGCTGCGGAAGATCTCGAGCGTCGCCTCGACGTATCCCGAGCTCTCCATGTCCACCCAGACGATGCTCTCGGTGGCCGCGGCCAGCCGTGCCAGCCTCTCGCGCGCCTCGTCCAGACCGAAGTCGAGCCCGATCTGCGTCGGCTTGACCGAGATCACCGTGGGCAGCCCGCGCGCGGCGATCTCGCGGAGCGCGCCGAGGTAGTGCTCGACCACTCCGTCGGCCTCTTCCAGCGAGCGCAGATTCTCCCCGAGGAGGGTCGTGGTGGACGTGATCCCCTGCCCGTTCAGCACCTCGGCCTCGCGCAGGGCGTCGTCGAGCTCCTCCCCGGGCATGAACCGACGGGTCGCCTTACGGACGAAGCCGTAGCGGGGGAGCTTCTCGGCGAGCGTCGGGTTGGTCGACGCCCACAGGAGCGCGTCTCTGAGCATCCGCGGGGCGTCCTCAGCTCTGAACGAAGCGATACATGAGTCGGATCAGACGATACGCCTCGTCGGCGTCCGTCGCCGTGTAGGCGACGGTGAACCCGTCGACCTTGGACATGCCCGGGATGGACATCAGGACGTCGACGTGCGTGGTCGACGCGAAGCGCATCCGGATGCGCACGGGAGTCCCGAGGTCGAGGGGCTCGTACCCGCCGGCGGCGAGGCGACGGAGCGCCGCCGCCGTCCCCGCCCGGAGTCGCTGGTGCACACGCTCCGGATGAACGAGACGGGCGGAGGCCGGCGTCTCCGCGGTCTTCGTCGTGACGGTCTCCGTGTCGAGCAGCGCGGACAGCTCCGCCGCGGCGGCCGAGTCCCCGGCGGCCAGGATCACCGGAACGCCGTGTCCCCCGGCGAACGCCGCGTTCATCCCGCCCTCGCCCACCTCGACGTCGTTGAGCCAGAGGCCCTTCACCGAGCCGCTCCCCGTGTGCGCCAGGAATCCGTCCGGATCCCCGGCCATCGCGTGGTAGCCGAGGAAGATCACGCCGTCGAACGAGGCGTCGAGCCCCTGCACCATGCCGAGCGGCTTGATCGAGCCCTGGATGTACGTGACTCGGGGGTCGAGTTGCGTGTGGAGCGCGTTCTGGTGATCCCCATGCGAGTCGTTCACGAGGATCTCGGCGCCCCGCTCCGCGGCGAAGATCGCCTCGACGACGACGTTGACCTCGTCGGTGAGCAGCTGACGCGCCGTGCCGTAGTCCTTCCCGCCGTTCGAGGCCATCGCGCCGGTGCCGACGCCGCCGATCCCCTCCATGTCGACCGAGATGAAGATCTTCGGAGAGCCCTCCTGGGCCGCGAGTGGCCCGGGGCCCGAAAGCCACGAGGCGGTGGCGGCGACCGCCGCCACGAGCGCGGCCCGGACCGCTCGAGCCGGCCTCCCGCCCTCGCTCACGGCGTGCCTCCGAAGGGCGTGTAGCCCGCCGCCCGCAGGGCGGACCGGTACGCCGCGACCTCGCCATCCAGGAGCGCCTCGATGTCCCCGACGATGCGGTCGGCGGCGGCGCGCGCCTGATCCATCATGACCCGGGTGTTGTCGGACGGCCCGGAGGGATCACCCTCGATGCGCCCGCCGGGGGCACCGACCGCCGAGGCGGTCACGATACCGCGGCAGCCGCCCTGGCACTCGGGTCCCGTGAAATGCTCCTCCAGCAGGAGGCGGATCGCATCCCGCACGGCTTCACCCTGCTCGCGGAGCGGAGCGTCGTCGGCGTCGAGCGTCTCCATGACCATCCCGACACGCTCCGAGACCTCCTCGATCCGCTCCCGCGCCTCCTCGACCCGCCGTTCGAGCGCCTGGTGCTCGAGGAGCGCGGCCACCTGCGCCGCGTACGCGGACGCCGAGAACGGTGTCCGCGGGTCCGGCAGGACACGCAGCGGCGCGGATGCGCTCGCTCCGGCACTGGTGACGGTGAAGGTGTAGTCGCCCGGCGCCACGGCGAGTCCCTCCGGAACCGACTCGTCGTGGTCTCAGTCCGCTTCGAGGTCCCACGCCGTCCGGTTCAGGCCGGCCACCGCGTTCGCGTTCGAGGTCCACACGGTCCGGCCGCGCCCATCGGCGACCTCCAGCCGGGCCCGCCCGGCCTGTCCGTTCCACCACGTGAGAAGCGCGCCTTCGGGACGGGTCTCCCCCTGCTGCATGGCGTGCCCGGTCGAGCGGTAGCCGATCGCCTCGGCCACGTTCGCCCGGATCGCCGGCGGCGGCGTGAAGGCGTGCACGGGGCGGTCGTGGATCTCCGGATCCGCCGCCAGCTCGCGCAGCGGCCGGATGTCGTCGACCACGATCACGGCGCGGCCGTGGGTGCCGAGAACGAGATCACCGTCGCGGCGGTGCACCTGGAGGTCCCGGATGGGGACCGCGGGCACGCCCGCGGTGAACGGCATCCAGGTGGCGCCCCGGTCGAGGCTCACGCGCAGACCGAACTCCGTCCCGAGGAAGAGCAGCTCCGGGTTGGCCGGGTCCTCCTCGATGGCGTGCACGAAGCCGTCGATGTCCGGGCTGGCGAGCGATCGCCAGCTCTCGCCCCAGTCCTCGGTGACCCAGACGTACGGCGTCCAGTCCCCGCGCCGGTGGTCCTCCGCCACCAGGTAGGCGCGGCCCGCCACGTGCTTCGACGGCTGGACGTCCGGGATCCAGATCCCCTCCGGAAGCCCCGGCACCCGGTCGCGGAGATTGCGCCACGCTGCGCCCGCGTCACGGGTGAGCTGGACGTTCCCGTCGTCGGTGCCCACCCAGAGGGCGCCCCGCTCCAGGAAGCTCGGTCCGATCGAGATGATCGTGGTGTGCATCTCGGCGCCCGAGGCGTCGTACGTCAGGCCGCCGCTCTCGTAGGCGCGCTGCTTGGCCGGATCGTTCGTGGTGAGGTCCGGAGAGACGATCTCCCAGCTCCGCCCCTGGTCGGAGCTGCGGTGCAGGAACTGGCTCCCCAGGTAGATCGTGCCCGGGGCGTGCGGGTCCCACGTGAGGCCCGCGTTCCAGTTGAAGCGGAGCTGGACTCCCTCCGGGTGCACCGGCCGGATGCTCCGTCGCGAGCCGTCCACCTTGCTGAAGTGCTGCAGGTTCCCGCCCTGGGACATCGAGTAGCCGTACCGCTCGGGATCGGCGCGGTCGGGCATGACGCTGAAGCCGTCCCCGCCGCCCACGCGGAACCAGTGGGCGTTGAGGATGCCCTTGTTCTCCCACACGGTCATCGGCCCGTACCAGGAGCCGTTGTCCTGGAGGCCGCCGTAGACGTTGAAGGGCGTCGCGTCGTCGAGGTCGATGTGGTAGAACTGCGCGAGGCCGAGATTCTCGACGAATCGCCAGGTGCCGCCACGGTCGTACGTGAACGCGATGCCCCCGTCCTCGCCCAGGATCATCTTCCGGGAGTCGTCCGGATCGATCCAGAGCTCGTGCACGTCTCCGTGGATGATCGCGCTCGGCACGACGGTCTCCCACGAGCGGCCCTGGTCCTCGCTGACCTGGATCGCCGAGTGCAGCCGGTACACGCGATTCTCGTTGCGGGGGTCGACGCGGAGGTCGGCGTAGTAGAACGGTCGCGGATTGACCCCTGGAGCGTCGCTGATCGTCTCCCAGCTGCGCCCTCCGTCCTCGGAGCGGAGCAGCTCGGAGCGCGTGGCCTCCACCAGCGCGTAGACCACGTCAGGGTTCGACGCGGCCACGGCGACGCCGATGCGGCCGAGCTCGCCGGGAGGGAAGCCGTCGTCCTCCTCGATGCGGCGCCAGGAGTCCCCCCCGTCGTGCGTCACGAAGAGGCCCGAGCCCGGTCCGCCCGAGGTGAGGAACCAGGGCTCGCGGCGGAAGTCCCACATGGCCGCGAAGATCTTGTCGGGGTTCCGGGGATCCATGACCATGTCCGCCACGCCGGTGCGCTCGTTCTGCCAGAGCACCCGCTCCCAGCTCTCGCCCCCGTCGCGGGTGCGGTAGACGCCCCGCTCGTCCCCGTCCGACCACGCCGGGCCCATGACGCCGACGTAGACGATGTCCGGGTTCGACGGGTGGGTGATCACCCGATGGATCCGCTCGGACGCCTCGAAGCCGACGCGCGCCCACGTCGCCCCGGCGTCGATCGACTTGAAGAGCCCCCTGCCGACGCCGGCGCTGTTGCGCGGGTTCCCCTCGCCGGTGCCGACCCAGACGATGTCGGGGTTCGGCTGGAAGACCGCGATGCTGCCCACGCCGAGGGCCGGCTGACCGTCGAAGATCGGGTCCCAGGTGAGGCCGCCGTCCGACGACTTGTACACGCCACCGGTCGAGGCGCCGACGTAGACGACGCTCCGGTCGGAGAGCACCACCTCGACATCGGAGACGCGCCCGCTCATGCCCGCGGGTCCGATCTCCCGGGCGCGCAGCGCGGCGAAGGCGTCGGTGTGCTCCTGCGCCGTCAGCGCCGGCACGAAGGCGGCGAAGAGGGCGGCGAGCGCGGTGACGTCGGAAAGGCGGCGAAGCTGCGGGAGTCGCGCGACGCTCATGGACGCTCCTGGCGTGCGGCGGGGAAACGGGCCGGGAAGTTGAAACGCGCGCCGGGCACAAGCCAGCCCCCGCGGCCTCCGCGTTCCGGCTCGGGCCGGGGCGGGACTCCGGAGCGGAGAACCGTCGCGCTCAGAAGGGAAACGACACGCCGAGCGTGGCGGACAGGTAGCGCATCTCCAGCGTGTCGCCTCCCGGCAGCTCGGTGTCGACCCGGGTCCACGCGACCTTCGGCTGGACCGCGATCCACTCGTTGCCCCACCAGATCCCGGCGCCGGCCTTCAGGCCCCACCCCAGCTTCGAGACGCCCCCGTTCGGCGCCGGCAGGTCCCGCGCTTCCACCCGAGTGGTCACGCCGCCGAGGGAGAGCCACGGAACCGCCGCGCGCCCCGCGAGGAGCGCCAGGCGGAGCCCCGCATCGAATCCGGTCGCCACGTAGCGCCCGTCGGAGGCACAGCCGGCGGCTTCGCAGCCGAAGCGGGCCTGGTGGAAGCCGAGGAGCAGCGCGAAGCGGTCGGACCGGGGCAGCACGAAGCCCACGGCGAACACCGGCCCGGCTTCGGCGCCCTCGCCGGTTCCCGCCCCCTCCTCGAAGTCACCGAGCGGAATCGTCGCTCCGCCGTCGACGTCGAGCACGAGGGGTGAGTCCTGCGCGGCGGCACCCGCGGCCGCGGCGGCGGCTGCCAGGGTGAGGGCAGTCGCGAGGGCGAGCTGGCGAAGGGGCGTCGGGGGCGCGCGCGGGGCGGTCGGGTGCGGGGCGCGCCCGCGAGCTTGCGGCCGACGCCCCTACGCCAGCTCGCTC
>CALJLC010000516.1 GCA_937982605.1 uncultured Gemmatimonadales bacterium
TCGAGATCGACCGGTGCATGGGCGCCGGCTGCACCTCGTTCGCCCAGATCGGCACGGTCGGCCCCGACGTCACGTCGTTCCGGAGCACGGGGCTGAGCGCCTCGACGACGTACCGCTTCCGCGTGCGCGCCACGAACGGCGACGGTGACTCGGGCAACTCCAACATCGCCAGCGCCACGACCAGCGCCGCCCCCGCTCCGCCGGCGGCGCCGTCGGGCCTGAGCGCGACGGTGGTCTCCGAGTCGCAGATCGACCTCTCGTGGACGGACAACGCCGACAACGAGAGTGGCTTCGAGATCGATCGCTGCGCCGGAGCCCGGTGCTTCATCTTCACGCAGATCGGTACGGTCGGCGCCAACGTCACCTCGTTCCAGAGCCGGGGACTGACCGCGTCGACCACGTACCGGTACCGCGTGCGTGCGACGAACGGTGACGGCGACTCGGGCAACTCGAACATCGTCACGGCCACCACGAACGCGGCTCCCACGCCGCCGGCCGCGCCGTCGGGCCTGACCGCCACGGCGGTGTCCACCTCGCAGATCAGCCTCTCGTGGACCGACAACGCGAACAACGAGACGGGCTTCGAGATCGATCGCTGCGCCGGAGCCGGCTGCACGTCGTTCACCCAGATCGGGACGGTCGGCACCAATGTGACGACGTACCAGAGCTCGGGTCTCAGCGCGTCGACGACGTACCGCTACCGGGTGCGCGCCACGAACCGAGACGGCGATTCGAGCAACTCGAACATCGCGAGCGCCACCACCGGCTCATCCGTGGTGGAGGCGACCTATCTCGCCACGTACGACAACATGCTCCAGTTCAACTCGACGGATCCCGGGCCGGGCAACACCGCGTATCCCGGAGCAGAGAACGCCGTCGGCTACCAGTACTTCTACGATTTCAACGGCTTCCTGACCGGTTATCTCGGCTTCGCCTTCCTCGTCTACTTCGACGGGGTCCAGCGGGATCTGGTGAACTCGGGACGGACGATCCTCGAGGCGCGGCTGGTCTTGAACCTCTATGCGGCGCAGGGAGATCCGGTGGGCAACACCTTCCGCCTGGCGGCGGTCGGCAACACGTGGAATCCCAACGCAGTGACGTGGAATCAGTGGCTCGGCATGAGCCACTACGACCAGACCGTCGTGAACTTCTCGCCGTGGTCTTCCGGCGTCGTGGCGCACGAGATCGACGTGACCGCGATCGTGCAGAACTGGGCCAACGGGAACTTCGTGCACTACGGATTCCAGGTGTGGGAGCCGAACCCGACGCTGCCCGGGTACAGCTCGCTCCAGGCGATGGCGTACGAGAGCCTCGAGATCTGGCACGCCAGCGGCCGCCGGCCGATGCTGTACGTCCGGTACCAGTGAGCACCTGAACGGAGTCGGCGGTGGCGCGGGGCGGAACGGCCCGCGCCGCCGCTCGGCCCCGGCCCGGACCCGATCGGCCTCAGCCGCCCAGGCCCAGCGTCCCCATCCCGCCCCCCGCCTTCCAGGCGTCGTAGCGCATCCGGAGCGTCTCGACCGGGTTCGGGCTCTCGGCGGCCGTCGTGTTCTCGTCGTCGACGTCGAGGAAGAGCGTGTACTCACCGTCCGAATGGCCCGTCCCGGCCGGGTCCTCCCGCTTCGCCGCGGCGATGTAGGCCACGTGCGCCGTCCGGTGGCGGCAGCCCATCTCGGTCTCGGGCACCGGGTCGGTACGGCAGGAGCAGCGAGCGTCGCCCCCGGCGCGGTCGGCGGCCTCCATGGCGGCCATCACGCGGTCGGTGACCGTGCCTTCTTCGGCCAGGAAGGCGGCCACGGCGTCGAGCACCACGTCGTCCGACTCGAGGATGTTGCCCTGTACGGCGAAGTAGATCCCCTCGCCCCGGACCTCGCTCTGCACGCCGAGGGAGGCGTAGCCGTTGCGCTCCCCCGAGAAGCCGGCCATCCGGCCCTGAAGATCGACGATCCCGAACTGTCGGCGCTGGAACGCCTCGTCGGCCGAGAGCATCCGGAGGATCTCGTCGGGGTCCGTGCCCGCGCGGATTTGCTCGTAGATCAGCGTCTGGTTGGCGCGCGTCGCGTCGACTCCGGCCTGGGCGGCGGCGACCCCGACGCCCGGCACGACGACCGCCTGGATGCTCATGAGCCCACCCCGCGTCCGCAGCCCCTCGGCTGTCACGCATGTCGCCGACGCGATCACGACCACTCCGGTGCGCGTGTCGACGGCGATCACCGACCAGGTGGCCGAGGCGGTGGTCGGGAGCAGGGCGAGGGCGGCGGCGACCCAGACGAGGGTCGGCAGGCGAAGAAGAGCGCGCATCGGGACGACCTCCGGAGTCCGTTCGGGCATCGGCCGCGAAGTGAACGGCGGGGATCGATCGCGGCAAGGCGGGGCGCGCCCCTCCGGATTGGCGCGGGCCGTCGACCTTCCGCAGACTACCTGCCCCATCGGCCATCGACGGAGGAAGCAGCGGTTGAGGATCGGAATCGTGACGCTCGCGCTGATCGCGCTCCCCGGAGTCGTCGACGGTCAGCTCCCGCCACCCATCATCGACGTGCACCTGCACGCGCTGCCGGCCGACGCGCAGGGACCTCCACCGCTCGGGCTGTGCCTGCCCATGACCTCCTGGGGCGCGGCCGACTCCGGGAGCGGATGGGGGGCGCAGTTCGGCGCCGCCATGGCGAATCCGGAGTGCGACGATCCCGTCTGGTCTCCGGAGACGGACCAGGCGCTGATGGAGGCGACGATCTCGATCATGGAGCGGCGCAACATCATCGGCGTCGTGAGCGGACTCCGTCGCGACGCGTGGCAGGCGGTGGTGGGCGATCGGATCATTCCGGGCAACCGGGTCTTCATGAACCTGAGGCCCGCCCCTCCGGTCGACTTTCTCCGGGAGCAGATCGAGGCCGGAGCCTTCCGGGTCTTCGGCGAGGTCACGATCCAGTACGCCGGGATCGAGCCGACCGACCCCGAGTTCGAGCCGTACCTGGCGCTCGCCGAAGAGATGGACGTCCCGATGGGGATCCACGTCGGGCCCGGCCCGCCGGGAGTGCCCTACCTCTGGGCGCCGAACTACCGGGCGCGTCTGCACAGCCCGCTCCTCTACGAGGACGTCCTGGTGCGCCACCCGAACCTCAGGCTGTACCTGATGCACGCGGGCTGGCCGATGCTCGACGACCTGCTCGCCCTCCTGTGGGCGCACCCGCAGGTGTACGTGGGCGTCGGCGTCATCAGCTGGGGTCTGCCCCCGGCCGAGTTCCACCGCTACCTCCGCACGATCGTCGAAGCGGGCTTCGGATCCCGCGTGATGTTCGGCTCCGACCACATGGTCTGGCCCGGCGCGCTCGAGTTCGCGATCGACAACATCGAGTCCGCGGAGTACCTGACCGAGGATCAGAAGCGGGACATCCTCTACAACAACGCGGCCCGCTTCCTCCGCCTCAGCGACGAGGAGATCGCGCGGCACCACGGCCGATAGGCTGCCCGCCTTGCGGCCGTCCGCGGACCGCGCGTACCATTCCCCTCACCCGGTGAGTGGAATGACCCGACGCGGAGTGCGCGGTGCCGAAGACGCCCCAGGAGCTGCTGCCCGGCTCGCTCGACATGCTCGTGCTGCAGTGCCTGTCGTCCGACGAACGTCACGGCTTCGACGTCTCGCAGTGGGTGCACGACCGCACGCGGGGGGTCCTGCGCACCCCTGACGGCGCGCTCTACAAGGCGCTTCACCGGCTGGAGGATCGCGGCTGGGTCGTCTCCCGCTGGGGGCGCTCGGCGAACCGGCGGAAGGCGAAGTTCTACCGCATCACGAAGAAGGGCAGGCAGGCCCTGAAGTCCGAGCGGGAGGTGTGGGCCGCGTTCTCCACCGCGGTGGACCGCGCCCTGGGTGCCGAGCCGTGAGCCCTCCACGCAGTCCACGGCACGGGCACCCGACGCTCGCACCGAGCGCGGCGGATCAGGTGGACGAGGAGATCGCGTTCCACCTCGACGCGCGAACCGCGCAGCTCGTGGCTTCCGGGATGTCACCCGAGGATGCCCGGGCTCAGGCCGAGCACGAGTTCGGCTCGATCGAGGGCGCCCGGTCGGAGCTGGTGCGTCGGACGCGCCGCCGTCGTCGGACCGCCTTCGTGGGCGACCTGGCGCGGGACGTCCGCCACGCGCTCCGTGGCGTGCGCGCGCGCCCCGGCGTCTTCGCCGTGGCGTCGCTCTCCATCGCGCTCGGCATGGCCGCGCTCAGCACCATGTGGACCGCGCTCGACCGCCTCATCCTCCGTCCCCTGCCCTACGACCAGGAGCGTACGCTCGTCTATGTGGGCCCCGTGGAGAGGGGCCGCGGTGGCCCGGCGTGGCCGATGTCGGCAGCCGACTTCACGGACCTCCGACGAGCGGCGCGCACCGTGGAGCTGGCCGCCTATCAGGACGGCGGAGCGAGTCTGGGTGGCGAGCTGCCGGAGTGGGTCACGCTACGGCGGGCCACCCCCGGCTTTTTTTCCGTGCTGACCGTCGAGCCGGTGCTCGGGAGGCGCTTCGTACCGGCCGACGCGGACGGAGCCCAGCCGGCGGCGCTGCTCTCGCACGGCTTCTGGGAGCGCCGCTACGGCGCGGACCCGGACGTCGTCGGTCGGACGGTCTCGCTCGACGGAATCCACGCCATGATCGTGGGTGTGCTCCCGCGCGGCTTCGAGCTGGGTCGGGGCGGGACGGACCTCTGGCTCTCGTTCGATCCCGGCTACCCGGACGCGCGGAGCGACCGATCCCTGATCGTCATCGGACGGATGCGGTCCGACCTGGCCGCGGTGCGGCAGGAGCTGGCCGAACTCGGCGGACGGCTCGCGGAGCAGTATCCGGCCAGCAACGCCGAGCGCCGTTTCGTGGCCAACACGATCACGGGGGAGATCTCCTCGGGGCCGACCGCCACGCAGGGGATGGCCTCCAGCCTCGCCGCCGGGCTCTTCGTGCTTCTGATCGCGTGCGCCAACGTGGCGAACCTCCTGCTCGCGCGGGGCGCGGATCGAGCGGAGGAGATCGCGCTCCGGCGCGCGCTCGGCGCGGGGCGCGCGCGAATCGTCTGGCGGCTCCTCGTGGAAGCCGTGCTCATCGCCGTGGTCGGGGGCACGATCGGCGTCGCCCTGTCCGCGCTCGGCGTCCGCGGCCTGGCCTCGCTGAACAGCGGACAGATCCCGCGGATGGGCGAGTTGGCCGTCGACGCCCGCAGCATGGCCGTCGGCATGGCGATGGCGTTGGGCTCCGTCGTCGTCTTCGGCGTCGTGCCGGCCCTGCGCACGCTGCGGGCAGGAGAGCGACGGCGGCTGCTGCGGGGGACGCGCGGCACGACCTCCCGAAAGGGAGGGCACAGCGCCGTGCTCGTCGCGGTCGAGGTCGGCCTCGCGGTGGTGCTGATCACGACGACCGCGCTGGTGAGCCGCTCCTTCGCCGCGCTGCAGGCGACCGACACAGGGATCCGGGACGGGGAGGCGTGGAGCTTCCGCGTGACGCTTGCGGAGCCGAGCTGGCCGGACGAAGCGTCGTTGCGGGTTGGCACCGAGGAGCTCCGGCGTGCGATCTCGACCGTGCCCGGCGTCTCGGAGGCGGGCCTGGCCATCGGGCTGCCCGGCGCGGGCATCCGCTCCGTGCGGTACGCGCTGCCGGGGGATGACGCCGAAGCGACGCCGAGCGTCTGGGCCCGGGTGGCCGACCCCGGCTACTTCGACATCGTCGGCCTCCGTGCCCTGGTCGGCCGCGGGCTCGCGGCCGCAGACGACGCCGGCGCCGAGCCCGTCGCCCTCGTGAACGAATCCCTCGCACGCGAGCTGTGGGGCGACGACGACCCGCTCGGGCGGAGCCTCGAGGTACAGGGACGAGTCGTCCGCATCGTCGGCGTCCTTCCCGACGTCCGCGAGATGGGTGCGCGGGACGCCCCGCGAAGCACGCTGTACCTGCCGCTGGCGCAGTGGCCCGGCCGCACCGTCTCGGTCGTCGTGACACCGACCGCCGAGTTCCCGGTCACGGAGCTGCGCCGCGCGGTGGGCGCGCTCGATGGAAGTCCCGCGCTTCGGGACGTGCGGCCGCTCCGCGACGTCACGCTGCAGTCCGCCGGCCTCACGAGCGGTCTCTCCGTCGTCCTCGGGGCGATGGCGAGCGTGGCGCTCTTCCTCGCCATGATCGGGGTGTACGCGGCCACGTCGTACAGCGTCGTCCGCCGCGTGCCCGAGATCGGGCTGCGCATGGCGCTCGGCGCCGACGGGCTCCGGCTCCGCCGGCAGGTCCTGGGCAGGACGTTGGCCATCGTCGCGGCGGGGCTGGCCGTCGGGCTCCCGGTGGCGTGGGCGGCCGGACAGGGCCTGTCACGGTTCGTGTTCGGCTCGTCGGGCGACGATCCGACCGTCTACCTGGGCGTCGTCGCGATCCTCGTGGCGGTGAGCGTGGCGGCCGCGTGGACACCGGCGAGCCGGGCCGCTTCGGTGGACCCGGCCCGGTCCCTCCGGGCGGAGTAGAGGACCCGACGCGCCCGCCCCTACTCCGAGCGCATGGCCATCGCGGGCTCGATCTCCAACACCCTGCGCACCGGCACCAGGCACGCGGCGACCCCCGCCACCAGGAGTACCGTCGCCACGATGACGAGCGCTCGTGGACCCTGGTCGGCGACGCCGTCACGCAGGACGGGCACCGCGATCAGGCTCCCGAGCAGGACCCCGACGGCGAGCTGCGCCACCGCCCGGCCGAAGATGATCCCGACGATCTGACGCCGCCCGGCCCCGACCGCGGTGCGGATCGCGATCTCGCGCGTCCGCCTCGAGACGGTGAACGACATGAGGGCGTAGATCCCCGCCACGGAGAGCATGAGCACGATCCCGGCGACGCCCATGAAGATCCATCCGCCGATGCGCTCGCCGAGGTGGACGGGCCGCCACGTCTCGGCCGCCGTGCCGACGTCGGAGAGGCGGAGGGCGGACTCCACGCCGGAGACGTGCGCGTAGAGTCGGCTCGTGAGACCCCCCGCGTCCGGGCGCATGCGGACGAAGAGCTGCGCGGCCGGAGCCTGGGGCATGCCGACGAGTCCGACGTCGCGGGGCGTGACCGGCGCGATGTCGAGCGGCGCGTAGATGACGGGGTGCGTGCCCGGGCCGAAGGCGTCGATCCCGGGGTTCCGCACCACGCCCACGATCTCGAGCGACGTACCGTCGTCGAGGACGTCGACGATCGAGGCCTCGGAGCCGGGCTGAGCTTCCGACACCCGCAGCCGGGCGCCGACGGCGTTGCGGCCCTCGAGCCAGGCGTCGACGAAGTGCTCGTTGACGACGACCGAGCGCGAGTCCGGAGTGAAGTGGCTCGCCCCGAGCGTCTGCCCAGCGACGGCCGTCGCGCCCATGAGCTCGAGATAGCCGGGATCGACGAGCAGGATACGCGCGCGAGTGGCGACGGAGGGTGCGGAGCCGTCGCCCACGAGCTCGTAGCCACTGACGACGTGGTTCACCGCGGAGAGGCCGCGGGCGAGGGCGACACTCTCGACGGCCGGGTCGGCGGCGATCGCCTCGCGGACCTCCTCGAAGACGCGGGCCGACTCCTCGAGGAAGGCCGTGCGCTCCTCCACCGTGCGTGGCGGAGTCGCCGGGTCCCGCCCGAGCTGGGCGGTGAGCACCTCGTGCGCGGGGAAGCCGGTGTCTTCGTGGTCGGCGAAGGCGAGACCCGCCTGCGACACCGCGAGCGGCAGGAAGGCGACCGAGAGCGCGACCTGGAGCACGATCACGACGGTCCACATCCCGCCGAAGCGGAGCCCGCCCCCCGAGCCGGTCGAGAGCTGGCCGAGGCGCGGCTGGACCTCGCCGCCCGTCGCCTTGAGCCCCGGAACGACCCCGACCATCACGGCACCCACCGCGGCGAGCACGAAGGCGTACATCACCGTCGTCGACGAGAGCGCGTCGTTCCACCAGAACGGGCGCGCCGGTGCCTGCTGGATCACGAAGAAGAGCCGGCTGATCTCCCCGATGGCGAGGCGCGCGAGGGCCATCCCGAGCAGGGTGGCGCCGCCCACGAGGACGAGCGCTTCGGCGAAGAGCTGGAGCACGATGCGCCGCCGCGTGGCGCCGAGCGCGGTCCGCACCGCGATCTCGCCCTCCCGCGTCACCGTTCGGGCGAAGACGAGCGTCGCGACGTTGGCGCACGCGACGACCAGCAGGAAGGCGAAGAGCGCTCCGACCCCGGAGAGCACCAGCGTGAGCGTCCCGCTCGGCGCACGACTCGCGAACCCCTCCACCCGGGGCGTGAGATGCTCGTAGACCTCCGGGTGATCGGCGGCGGCGCGCCGGACCGCGACTTCGAGCTCGGACTGCGCAGACTCGAGCGTGGCCTCGGGCGCCAGGCGCCCGAAGACGGCGACGGCCGATGCGGTCTCGGGCTGCAGCTCCGCCGACGAGGCGTGCAGCGGGATCCAAGCGTCCTGCATCTGGGGAAAGCCGTAGCCCTCCGGCATCACCCCGACCACGGTCGTCGGAGTACCACCGGGCTGGACAATACGCCCGATCGGATCCGGGTCCCCACCGAGGAGGTTCTGCCACGGCGCGTGCCCCAGGACCACCACCGGCGGCGCATCGGGCGCCTCGTCGGCCGGCCCGAGGAATCGACCCAGCATCGGCGGGACGCGCGTCACCGTGAAGGCCGAGGCGCTCACGCGAGCCAGACTGACCGTGCCCGCCTCGCCTCGGTCGCTGACGAGCCCCTGCTGGAGCGTCGTGTAGGCGCCGAGATCCTCGAGCGAGGATACCGACCCGCGCCAGGCGTCGAGATCGTAGAGTGTGGCGGCGGCCGTCCCACCGGCTTCCGCGTCGTTGAAGCGGACCCGGACGATGCGGTCGCCTTCGTCGAGCGGGAGCGTGGGTGCCATCATGTCGCGCACGAACTCCGACGCCCCGACACCGAGCGCGACCGCGATCGTGATCGCGATGCCTCCGATCAGCGTGAGCATCGGGTACTTCACCAGCATCCGGAGGCCGAGTCGCAGGTCGAGCCCGAACGAGGCGCTCCCGGACGGGAGCAGGGCGTCGCGCACACGCTCGACCGCGAATCGCGTCGCGAGCGAGAGCGTCTGTCCCCAGAACCAGACCTTCGCGCGAAACGGGCCACGCTCGCGGCAGCGGTCGGCGAAGACCTCCTCCACGTCTCCGGCCACGTCGTCGCGGACGTCGGCCGGGAGCGCGGCGTGCAGCAGCCGGCGCGCGAGGCGAGGAGGACGGGGCCCGCCGTTCCCCGTCACGGGGCCTCCTCGAGCGCCGGGTCGAGCCCGCGCCACATCTCGTCCATCACCGCGCGGGCTTCGCGCAGGGCCTGACGGCCTTCGGCCTCCACGGCGACGTAGCGACGTGGCTTGCCGCCACGATCGTCCGTCGGCTCACCCATCCACGAGCGGACGAGACCCTTCTTCTCGAGCCTCCGGAGCGTGACGTAGACGGCAGCGCGCACGACCGGTCGCCCCGTGCGTCGCTCGATCTCCTCGACGATCGGGACGCCGTAGACGTCCTCACCGAGCTGCAGGATCGCCAGCAGGACGAGCTGCTCGAACTCCCCGAGTCCGCGCTGCGACATCTCCCCTTCCTCCGTGACCGGGCCCCAGGGGCCGAGTCGTGATCGAGCACAATGTATACACCGTCAACATCCGAAAGTATACATCGTCATCATTGGAGAGCAAGTGCATGGCGAGACGTCGGAGCCGGTCAGGGCCCGACTCCGGTATTGCCATATTCATAAGTATCTGCTTATTTATTGTATGCCACCTGCCGCCCCCACCCAGGAGAACCGGATCTTCCGCGCGCTCGCCGACCCTACCCGCCGAGCGATCTTCGAGTCGCTCACCGAGGGCGAAGCCATGGTGAAGGACCTCACCGCGCGCTTCGACATCTCTCAGCCGGCCGTCTCGCAGCACCTCGCGGCGCTGCGGGAGGCGGGGCTGGTGGAGGGTCGGCGCGACGGGCGGCGCGTCTTCTACCGGGTCGAGCCGGGCGGCATGAAGCCGCTCGTCGACTGGATCGCGCACTACCAGGCCTTCTGGACCGACCGCGTCGGTCGCCTTCAGGAGCTCCTCGACCGGATGGACTCGTGAGCATCACAGACAGGACCGAGGGAGCGCAGACGGAGACGCTCTGGTTCGAGATCGAGCTCGAGCATGCGCCGGAGAAGGTGTGGCGCACGCTGGTGGAGCGCGAGCTGCTCGATCAATGGCTGTTGCCCGTGTTCGGCCTCCGCCTCTAGGCGGGTGCGGACTTCACCTTCCGGCGTGAGCCGATGCCGGAGTGGGACGGAGTCGTGCACTGCCGGCTACTCGAGTGCGACGAGCCTCGGAAGCTCAGCTACGCGTGGGTCGTCGGCGACATGCAGACGGTCGTCACCTTCACCCTCGAGCCGACCCCTTCCGGGACCCGGATGGCGCTCGTGCACTCGGGCTTCCGCGAGGACCAGAAGCGCAACTGGGGCGGCGCCCGCTACGGCTGGAAGATGATGGCCGAGAAGCTCGTCGCGCTCCTCGGCAGAGTCGCGTAGCGCCAGCCTTCACCCACGATCGACACGAAACCGAACGCAGGAGGACGTACACATGCGATGGAGTCACTGGATCCGGCAGTCGCACCGCTGGATTTCGATCATGTTCACGGCGACGGTCGTCGCGAACTTCGTCGCGCTGGCCATGCTCGAAGGCGATCCGCCGCTCTGGGTGAACCTTCTGCCGCTGCCGTTCCTGTTCGCGCTGCTCTTCTCGGGCCTCTACCTGTTCGTGCTGCCGTACGTCGGGAGGAAGGAGACGGGTACGCCGGGTAGCCGGACCACCGGCGGCGTCTGACCCCGCCCGGTCGCCGAGAGGCTCGCGCCCGCGCCCCCTCGCGGCCGAGCACGTATCTTCGGCCATGTCCTCCCGACGAGGCTTCCTCCGCACGACCGCAGGCGCGGCCGCCGCGCTCGGCCTTCACCCGCACCCCCTCGAGGCCCTCCTGCGCCTCCAGGAGCAGCCCCTCATCGAACGGGCGATCCCGGGAACGGACGAGCGGCTGCCGGTCGTCGGGCTGGGGAGCGCCGAAGCGTTCGCCCGGCTGGCGCTCGCGGAGGCGCGGGCCGGCGAGCTCACCACGACGGGCGCGCTCCTCCGGACCCTCGTCGACGGGGGCGGTCGCGTCTTCGACACGGCCTACGGCTACGGCGCGAGCGAGCAGGTCGCCGGACAGGTGGCGGAGGAGACGGGCGTCGCGGACCGGATCTGGTGGGCGACGAAGGCAAACGCGGCGCGGGTGGCCGGCGGCGCGAACGAGCGCGCCGACCCCGACGAGGCCCGCTATCAGATCCGGCGCTCCTTCGTGCGCCTCCGTCGTCGGAGCCTCGATCTCTATCAGGTCCACAACATGGGCGATCCGGACACGCAGCTCGGGCTGCTCGCGGAGCTCAAGGCCGCCGGCTACGTCCGCTACGTCGGGGTGACGTCGACCTCGCCCGCGCAATACGAGGCGATGGCCGAGGTGATGCGCACCCATCCGGTCGACTTCGTCGGCGTCGGCTACGCGGTGGACGACCGAACGGCCGAGGAGACGATCCTGCCGCTGGCGCTCGAGCGCGGGATCGGCGTCCTGGCGTACACGCCGTTCGGCCGGGGCCGGATGTGGCGGCGCATCGGCGATCGACCACCACCGGAGTGGGCCACCGACTTCGACGCGCACGGCTGGGCGCAGCTCATGCTCAAGTTCGTGCTTGCGCACCCCGCGGTGACGGTGGCGTGCCCGGGCACCGGCGATCCCGCCCACCTGCTCGAGAACCTCGGGGCCGCCCGCGGGCGGCTGCCGGACCCCGAGGAGCGCGACCGAGTCGCGGCGCTGGTGGACGGACTGCCGGCGGGCTGACGGATGCGACGACCATCCGGCGTCGCCGGGTCGGACCTCGCCTCGCTGGCGCCGCCGCGCAGAGCTTGCGACACTGGCCGCATGCGCCGCCCCGGATCCGTCCGTCACCTCCACCGGCCCGCTCCCTTCGTGCTGGTCTTCGTCCTGGCCGGCTGCTCCCTCTTCGGCCCGGGCGACGAGCGCATCGAGGTCAGCGGCACCGTCTACGTGGATAGCGTCCCCGCGGTGGGGTGGCCGGTGCGGCTCCGAGTCATCACGGACTTCTATCGTTCGGGGCCGACCGTCGCGGAGACCCGGACCGACACGCAGGGGCGCTACCAGCTCGCGGCCGAGGTCCCTCCCGACGACTGCGGGAGCACTACGGTCGAGCCCGGCATGAACGGCCCCCTGGAGACGTGCGAAGTGTACCTCTACGGTGCGGGCGGCGGGCGATGCGGAGTGCACGAGAACGTCGACTTCTACTGCGCCACCTGAGCAGCGCTCGGCCCGGCAACGCGGCCGCCCGACCAGGGTAGCCCCACGCCGGACCGGACCCGAGCTCGAGCACGACCATGCACAAGGACCCATCCCCGCGTCGCGCGCAGCGCCTCGCCTTCCTCGCGGGCCTCGCAATCCTCGCCGTGCCGGCCGCGGCCCCGGCCCCGTCGGTACCGCTCGAGATCGAGCTGGAAGTCGGCGCGGTCTGGCAGTCGCGCAACGACGCCGAGATCCCGAATGACGGTACCGCGACCCGCTTCGCGCTCGACGAGGTGACGGGCGCGGGACCGTGGCCGGCGGGGCGGGTCTACGTCACCTGGCACGTGGCCGAGCGCCACGCCGTACGTCTCCTGTGGGCGCCGCTGTCGATCACCGAGCGCGGCTCGCTTCCCGGCCCCGTGGACTTCGCCGGCGCGAGCTACGCCGCGGGTACGCCGGTCGAAGCCCGCTACACCTTCAACTCGTACCGGGCGACGTACCGGTGGCGATTCCACACCGGCGACCGCTCCCGGGCCTGGCTCGGCTTCACCGCGAAGATCCGGGACGCGACCGTCGCCCTGACTCAGGGCTCGGTCGCCAGCCGGAAGGACGACCTCGGCTTCGTGCCGCTCCTCCACCTGGCCGCTCGGCGGGAGCTCGGGGACGCCTGGGACGTGTCCGTCGACGTCGACGCCCTCGGGGGTGGGCCGGGTCGCGCGATCGACGCCGCGCTCGAGCTCGGCTTCGACGTGGACGACCGCTGGTCGATGCGGGCCGGCTACCGGACCGTGGAGGGCGGAGCCGACGTCGACTCGGTCTACAACTTCGCCTGGCTGCACTACGCGGCCCTGGCCGTCGTCTGGCGGCCGTGAGCACGGAGGAGTGGCTCCTCGACTCCGACCCGTCGATCCGCTGGCAGGTCAGGCGCGATCTCGGCGGGGAGGCGGACGACGTCGTCGCGGCCGAGCGTGCTCGGGTCGCCGGAGAGGGGTGGGGTGCCCGGCTCCTCGCCCTCCAGCAGCCGGACGGTCACTGGGGTGGCGGCGTCTGGGTCCCGGGCAGCTGGGCCTCGACGTTCGAGACGCTCGCGCTGCTCCGCGAGCTGGGCCTCGATCCCTCCTCCCCGGAGGCCCGTCAGGCGATCGCCCGCGTGGGCGAATCATGCGACTGGGGTCCCGAATGGGATCACTCCCCCTTCTTCGAGGGCGAGGTCGAGCCGTGCATCAACGGGCGGGTCCTCGCGATCGGCGCGTACTTCGGCGAGCCGAGCGAGCGACTCGTCGCACGGCTCCTCGGTGAGCAGCTTCCCGACGGCGGCTGGAACTGCGACGCGCCGGCGAGCGAGCGGTCGTCGTTCAACACGACGCTCTGCGTCCTGGAGGGGCTGCTGGAGTACGAACGATCACGCGGGACGGCGCCCGCCCCCGAGGTGCGCGCGGCCCGGCTGAGGGGGCACGAGTTCCTTCTCGAGCGACGGCTCTTCCGGCGCCTCTCCACGGGCGAGGCGATCACGCGCGACCGGAAGACAGGGCGCGACTGGCGAGCGCCCACCTTTCCGACCTACTGGTGCTACGACGTGCTTCGCGCGCTCGACTACCTGAGGGCGGCCGGAGACCCGTGGGACGATCGGGCCTCCGAGGCGGTCGACCTCGTGCGCGGCTCGATGCAGCCGGACGGCCGCTGGCTGCTCGCCCCACCCCGCGACGGTCGGGTCCACTTCGTCATGGAGCAACCGGGCGCCCCCAGCCGATGGGTCACGCTGCGCGCGCTCCGGGTGCTCGACTGGTTCGAGGCCCGCTGACGCCGTACCGTCGCTCCATGGACACCATATCCTGGGCCGACTTCGAGCGCGTCGTCCTGTGCGTGGGCACCGTGCTCGAGGCGTCAGCCTTCCCCGAAGCCCGCAAGCCCGCCTACAAGCTCCTCGTCGACTTCGGGCCGGAGGTTGGCGTGCGGAAATCGAGCGCGCAGATCACCGCGCACTACGACCTCGAGGAGCTCGTGGGCCGGCAGGTCATCGCCGTCGTGAACTTCCCGCCCAAGCAGATCGGTCCGTTCATGTCCGAGTGCCTGGTGACGGGTTTTGCCGACGGTGATGGTCACATCGTGCTCGCCGCGCCCGAGCGGGCGGTGCCGAACGGGGCGCGGCTATGCTGAGGTAGGGACCCGATCACCCCGCGAGGCTGCCGCGCATGAACTCCGACGTCCAGCTGCAGGGGCTGCTCGATCGGCTCGGCGAGCTCGATGGGGAGATCGAGAACGCCCGACCGATGCGGAGTCTCTGGACGGCCCTGGCGTGTGCCGGGCTCGCCATCTTCGCGATCGGCGCGAGCCTGGTCGGGGCGAGCGAGTGGTGGCTGGCGGCCAACATCGTCGTGATCGCCGCGCTCATGAGCGTTCCGCTCCTCCGCGTGCACCGACTCCGGCGAGAGCGGGATCGCCTGCTGGACACGCTCGAGCGTCCGCTCGTCGGCGACGACGGGAGGGATCGGCTCCCGGGAGGATCCTGACCGATGTCGCGCACCCCGGAGGCAGTGCTCGCCGCGTACTTCGCCCACATGAGCGCCGGCGAGTACGACGCGGCGGCCGCGCTCGTCGCGCCGATCTGCATCGAGCGCTTCGCCGAGCACGAGGCGCCTCACCTTCGGCCACCGCCCCGGGAGTCGCTCGAGGAGTACGTAGCGCGAAACGAGGGCCTTCCCCGCGGCGTCTCGGAGCACTTCCACCGCGTGGCGCAGGAAAGGCCCCGATCGACGATGTCCGACTACTTCGCGGGCGTCGAATCGGAGGAGGAGCTCGCCTCGCTCGGCCAGCGCGATCTCTACGCGCGTCGTCTCCAGGCGACCGATCCGGGTCACCGATACCGCGTCGTGCTGGAGCAGCTCGCGGATCGGCATCCCGAGTACGCCGCTCAGCTCCGCGCCCTCGGCGCGGATCACGAGGCGTGGGCCTACGAGATCCTCGGATCCGTGGAAGTCGGCGACCGCGCGATGGTGCTGTTCGAACATCCGCTCGGGGAAACGTCCGCCGGCGAGCTGCGATGGGAGCCCACCCCGGCCGTCGCGGTGCTCCGTCGCACCGACGACGGCTGGCTCCTGGCTCGTGCTCCTGGCGATCGCTTCGCTCGTGGCGGCGGCGCGAGACCTCCATCGGCGCGGCTCGGAGGATGTGCTTCGGGCCGTCCTCTTCGCCGAGACCGGAGCCCTGCTCGGCGCGATGCTCGGGCTCTTCATGCCGGGTGGGTTCTTCCTGGGCCTGCTGGGCGGTATCGCTCTGGCGGCGACCCGCTTCGGGGAAATCGCGCGCGAGCGACGGCGTGAGCTCGAGGCCCGCGTCTCCCTGGCCGGCACGCGTGCGGAGGCGCTGCTGGCCCTGCACGACCGCGCGGACGACCTCCTCGGACCGCCACGGCGGACGATTCGCCGGGCGGCGACGACGCTGGCCGTCGCGGCGACGGGTGCCGTCGCGCTGGCCCTTCTCGGGTTCGGTGTGAGCGTCGGTTCGATGCCGGCGACCGCCCTCGGCATCGCGATCTCCTTCTGGCCCGTCGCGACGCTCGCCGACGCGACCGTCCGTCACGACGAGCGGGAGATCGTGCAGGCGCTGCTAGATCGGGCACGGGACCCGGCGCTGCCGGACGCCTCGGACGGCGCCGGCGCACCCGCGGAGGAGTGATCGGGACGGGGACGCGGGCGGGCGCTCACCCGCCTCCGAGCAGCTCCCGCTTCTCCTCCGCGGTGAGACCCACGTCGTCGACATCTGCCGCGGCCGGGAGCGACGAGCCGTCCTCCGCCATCCGCGCCACGGCGAGCGTGCCCGCCGCACACGCGGCTCCCGAGAGCCCGAAGATCGGTCCGAGGAGCGTGAATGCCCCTATGCCGAGGCCCGTGAGCGCGGAGAAGACGGCGGCGAGCGACGCGGCTCCGAGCCCACCCCAGACCGCGAATCGGGGCATCGACATCTGATCGAAGCGGCGCCGCCCCTCGGTGAGCCCGAGCACGCCGGCGAAGGTCACGCCGGAGAGGAAGCCGAGCAGGCCGAAGAAGAGCGGGAACGGGACGTCCGCGGCGTCCGGCCCGACGATCAGCAGCAGCACCATGCCGGCCGCGAACCAGGTGAAGGCCCACGTCAGGCCGATCCCGATCGCCGCGCGGAGCTTTCCCAGGAGCTTCTTCACGATTTCGCCTCGTCCCGTCCGGGTGGAGCCGCGTGCGCGACTCCTTCGCTACTTTGCGACGCAAAGTACATGCCGGGTCGGTGGAGGGTCAACGACGGTCGGGCGTCGGCGCGGCATCCACCCTCCCCGTTGCGGCCGGCGACGCCCGTGCAGCAGACTCACGGATGCTCCGTACCCTGGGCCCCCAGGACCTCGACCAGACCGTCGCGATCCTGTGCGAGGCGTTTCGCGACTATCCGGTGATGCGGTTCGTGCTGCAGGACTCGGCCGACTACGACGCCGACCTCCGCACGCTCGTCCACTTCTTCGCGTCGGTCCGCTTCCACCGCGAGGAGGTGCTGCTCGGAACGCCATCCGAAGGCGCTCTCGCAGGGGTCGCCCTCTTGTCGTATCCCGGCCGCGGTGAGGCGCCTCCGGAGACCGCCGCGCTGCGCGAGGAGACGTGGGCCCGCGTCGGCAACGGCGCCCGCGCGCGGTACGAGACGTTCGGGGCCGCGGCCGGTTCGATCGAAGTCGGGCGGCCGCACATCCATCTGAACATGATCGGGGTCGTCGATGGAGCGCGCGGAACGGGGCTCGGACGAAGACTGCTCCAGGCGGTGCACGCGATGTCCGCCCGGGACCCGGACTCCGAAGGAGTCTCGCTCTCCACCGAGAACCCCGGCAACGTGCCGCTCTACCGCCACTTCGGCTACGAGGTGCTCGGAGAGGCGGATGTGGCGGGCGCCTTCACGACCTGGGTCATGTTCCGCCCGGATTGACGGACGCCCCGGCCCGCGCCGACGGGCTTAGCTTGGAGAATGGACAGCACGCTGGGCAGCCTCGGCCGGAAGGTGCGAGGCGTTCTCGGTCTTGGCGTCATCGGCGGCGCGATCGGAGCGGTGCTGGGCGGCGCGTGGGGCGGCTTCACCGCGGTCCTGGCCGGCTTCTTCCCGGACCCCGGGTACCTTCGCTTCGTGTGGGCGATGGTCCTGGGCAACGCCATGGGCTTCGGCATGATCGGAGCCTTCACAGCCGCCGGGTTCGGGGTGATCCTCGCCCTCACGGACGCCCGCCGTTCGCTGGACGAGCTGCCCCTCTGGCGCATGGGTCTGTTCGGCGCGCTGGCCGCGGCCGCCTTTCCGCCGCTCTTCGTCATCGGGACCGCCGGGTGGAGCGACTACCTCGCGGCCGCCGAGTACCTCGTGCCGACCAGCCTCTGGCTGGGGGCGCTCGGCGGCGGCGGCACCATGACGCTCGTGGCGATCGCCAAGCGGGCCGGGCGCGACGAGCTGCCCCCCGGGACCGCGTCGACCCCGGAGCTGCCGGGGCAACGCCCGGATCCGACCTGACCGCCGCCCACGCCGACGGGGAACCGCGCAGAGGCCGTATCGTCCCGATTTCGGTGTCAATACATATGTCATGACACCGGACCGACCCCCGAGCGACACGGCATTCGTCCCCCCGGAAGGACGGGCGCGAGGCCGGAAGCCCCCGTTCATGCGGCCTCCGGGACGGCACGCACCCTGCCGAAGTCGGTGGGACGTCCGCCCTGTGCTCGGGCGGACGCGCAGCGTATTCTCGGAGAACCTGCCCCCCGGCGCAGCCGCCGGGGAGCGCAAGCCAGGCGAGGCAGCCATGACCGACTGGAAGCGTGCATCGACCCTCCTCGCGCTCGCGGTGGCTTCGGGGTGCGGGGGTGCCCGCGCGGCCTCGGACGCTCCACTGCCGACCCCGGCCGTGCACGAGCTCGCGCGGCTTCAGCAGGACGGGCGCATCGATCCACACCGGCTGAGCTGCGCCGCCGTCGAGCTCGCTCCCCTCATCGAGGACCTCGCGCCGGTTCTCCCGGTGCTCTGGGGCGCTTCGACTCCGCGCTACTACTACGGCGGTTCGAGCCATGCGCGCTCGGTGCAGGACGGGATGGCCGCCAGCGACACCCGCAACGCCGCCATGCGCGGCGCCTCCCAGGCCCGCCAGACCGCGGCCTACGCGAACCGCGTCGGGGACACCGCCCTGGCGACACAGGCCACGAACTACGCCATCGGGGCGATGCGGACCGCGCAGAGCGCCGACGCCAGCCCGGGCGGCATCGCAGTCGCATCCCGGCCCGCGGGGCCGTGGCGCGCCGAGGACACGCCGGTCCTCGAGGAGTACGCGGCGCTCTTCGCGGAACTCCTCACGGCGGAAGACGAGGTGCCGGGAGTTCGTGATCGGCTGGCGGAGATCGGCCGGGCGTCGCCCAACGTGATGGACGCGTACGCGAGCCTGCTGCTGGAGGCGTACGCCGATCCGGATCTCCGCTGCGGTCCCAGCGGGGGGTGAGGCGGGAGCTCCGGGCGCGCCCGGAGTGCGGCCGGCGCTTCATGACCGCAACATGAGAGCACCCCCGTTGCCGAACACCCCCGACGCCCAGGATCCCACCGACATGCGCATCCACTATCTGGAGATCGTGACGAACGACGTGGGCGGCGTGTGCGCTTCCCTGGAAGCGTCGCGCGGAGCCGACTTCGGTGAGCCGGACGACCGCCTCGGTGCGGCCCGTACGGCGTCGCTCGCCGACGGCGGTCTCGTCGGTGTCCGTGCCCCGATGAGCCCGAGCGAACAGCCGGTCGTTCGACCCTACTGGCTCGTCGACGACATCGAGGCCGCGGTCGCCGCCGCGGAAGAGGCCGGCGCCGAAGTCGCCCACCCACCGCTCGAGCTGCCGGGACTCGGCACGTTCGCGATCACGATCGAGGGAGGGACGCAGCAGGGCTTCTGGCAGGTGTAGCCGAGGCCCTCGCTCGCGCCGACGGGCCGCGCTCCTACCGAACCACCCGCCCACCCTTCATCACGAAGCGGACGTCCATGAGCGCCTCGATCTCGTCGAGGGGGTCCCCCGCGACGGCGATGATGTCCGCCGTGTACCCGCGGGCGATCCGGCCGACCTCGCTGCCGAGCCCGAGCGACTCGGCCGCGAGCGACGTCGCCGAGACGATCGCATCGTGTGGGGTCTGCCCGCCCGTTCGCACCCGGTAGACGAGCTCCTCGGCGTTGCGACCGTGCGCGCCCGCCACGGCGTCGGTGCCGAAGACCGTCTTCAGCCCCGGCACGCCGAGCGCGATCCGGAACGCCTCGAGGGCGCGCGGGACCGCCGCCCGCATCTGGGCGAAGCCCTCCGCCGTGTACGCCCCGATGCCGAGGTAGCGCGCCTCGTTGTCGAAGTAGTTCTGGAAGATCAGATGGATGTTGGGGTCGTAGTACGTGCCCCGCTCGGCGAGCAGCTCGAGTGTCTCGCGGCCGAGCAGCGCTCCGTGCTCGATCGTCGTGCAGCCGGCCAGGCTGGCGCGCGCCGCGCTCTCGTCGCCGTGGGCGTGGACGACCGAACGGAGCCCGTGCGTGGCCGCCTCCCCGCACGCGGCCTCGAGCTGGGCCTGGCTCAGCGTGGGAGCGCCACCCGTCCGGATGCTCTCCGACCCGAAGATCTTGATGACGTCGGCCCCACGCTCCGCGAAGCCGCGCACCGCCGCCCGCAGCGACGCCGGCCCTCCCGTGCTCGCCGAGACCGACCCCAGCGACGTCAGGATGCGCGGGCCCGGCAGCACCCCCCGCGCGATCGCGTCGCGCAGGGGTCCGTCCTCCGGGCCGCCGAGCGACTGGACGGTGGTGAAGCCGGCCGCGAGCATCGCGTACGCGTTCTCGGCCGCGCGGAGCACCCGGACCTCCGCATCGCCGCCGCGGGCCAGGCGTCCGTCCGCGTCGAAGTGCCACCCGACGTGCACGTGGGTGTCGATCATCCCGGGCATCACCGTGAGGCCGCGCAGGTCCACGACTTCCATCCCGATCGTCTCCCGTCCGGCCGGGACGATCTCGACGATGCGGCCGTCGCGCACGATGACGTCGCGCTCCGTGAGGACCGCACCGGTGCCGTCGAGGAGCCGCGACGTCCGCAACACCAGCGCGTCCGACTGGGCGCATGCCGGTCCGACGGAGGCCATGGTCGCCGCCACGACGGCGAGCGCCACCCATCCTCGCGCGGCAGCGCTCGCGCGGCCGGGGGAGCGGGTGCCGATCAGGCCGACCACGAGCGGGTCGGCGACGAGCCGTACCGCGAGGATCCGGTCCCGGTACCGGTCAGGCCGGGCCCGCAGGACGGACCGGGCCAGCGCGAGGACACCGGAAAGGACGACGAGTCCGGGCAGCGCCCGGGGCGTCCAGCTGAACATCCAGGTGGGGGCTCGGGGGATCGGCGCCCCAATCTGCGCCACGCCCGACCGTCGCGCACGACCCGGGGGGCCCGGAGCGGGCGCGGGCTCCTACGCTCCGAGGCGTGCCCCGTCCGTGCCGGCCTCCAGCCGGGGCCGGTCCTCGGCCCGACGCGCGATGGCCAGCGTACCCGCGGCGGACGCGGACCCCAGCACGGTCGAGACTCCGGTCAGCACGACGGCGACCCGGGGAAAGAAGCCGGCGCCCCACAGCCCCGCGCCGGTCGCCAGGAGCCCGAGCGCCAGTCCGCCGAGCGCCCCCCAGAGAACGAAGCGAGGCAACGTGAGCTCGTCGAAGCTCCGTCGGCCTTCGGTCAGGCGCAGGACCCCCGAGAAGATCGTCCCGCCGAGCAGCCCCAGCACGCCGAAGACGAGCGTGTTGATCGTGACCACGGGGAGGACGCCGGGACCCGGCCCGAGCAGGAACGCGAGGATCACCCCGGCCACCGCGCCGATCGGCGCCCACCCCATGGCCCACGTCAGGCCCATTCCGATGGCGCCGCGGATGCGACGCAGCCAACCCGTCATCTTCGCTCCTCGCACGGTTCCTTCGTTCCCTCTACTGTCGCGGGTGGGTGCGGGGTCCACCGGCCCCGGCGCCGAAGGCCGCACCCCCGTCCCGAAAGCGAGGCCACCGCGCAGCGTATTCGTCACCGATGGGCATCCCGACACCGATCCCTTCCCGCTTCCGCTCCGCGGTCCCGACCGCGCGGGCCGTCTCGCTCGCCGCACTCGCGGTGCTGGCGCTCACGGGCGCACGGCCGGCGCCGCTCGTCGCCCAGACGGTCCACGGCCGCGCCACCTCCGAGGACACCGGCCTGCCCCTGCAAGGTGTCGAGATCGCGTTGAGCCGGGAGGACGGCGACGTGGTCTCCCGAGTCCTCTCGGACGCCGACGGGCGCTACGTGATGCGGATTCCGGAGGACGGCGCCTACCGCATCAGCGCGGACCTCTTCGGCTACCTCCGGCTCGAGACGCCGCTCGTGGCGCTCGAGACGGACCGATCGCCGCTGGTCGACTTCGAGATGCCGGCCGACCCGATCGAGCTCGACGAGGTGCGGGTCTCCGTCGAGCGTCGCGAGGAGCTCGTCAGTCGCACGCGCACCTACGGCGTACAGCCGGACTTCCTCGGTGAGCGCTTCGTGACGATCGAGGCGATCGAGAAGCGACCGACCGCCGGGGACTTCGGGCAGATCCTGCAGTGGCAGTCGATCCCCGGAATAAGGGTCCGGCGGGGCGTGGACACGGGTGATCGGCCCTGGGTCTGCGTCATGCTCACGAGGAGCCGCGACTGCGCCATCACGGTCCTCGACGGGGCGGTGGTCCCCTCCGAGGTCGCCGGTCAGATCCCGACCGAGATTCTCGGCGGGATGGTCGTGCTCACGCCGATGGAGGCCACGACGTCGTTCGGCACCGACGGCGGCAACGGCGCGGTGCTCATCTGGACGAAGGGGGCGCTGCTGCGGCGCTGAGCCGCGACCTCCGGTGCGCCCCTGACGGCCGCTCTCGACCCCTCGCTAGAGCCCGAACTGCCGCGCGTGGTGGTCCACGTGGCGGTACCCCCACCTCCCCCATTCCGCCCTCGTCATCCGTCCGAAGATCGGGTGGCGCATCGTCGCCTCGTCGAGCCGGGCGCCGAAGCTCTCGGCCAGGTCGAGCATCCGGGCCAGGTCGGCGTCGAAATCGACGGGCGGAGTGCCCTGCCGCTCCTGATCCGCTTCCGGCATCGTCGGAACGCCCTTCGGCCACGGGAACGGGGTGGAGAGGGCGATCCACTTCATGCCCGTCCGACCGAAGAGGGTGCTGCGGTCACTGATGGCCCGCTCGCCGAGCACCCCGGCGAAGGAGTCGGCGAGGTGACACACCATGCCGTGCGGCGACATGCGCCCCCAGCGCCGCTCGCTGTCGGGGCGGACCCGTCCGATGCGCTCGAGGACTTCCTTGCGGTCGGCGTCTCTCAGGATGTTCTTCATGATCGCTCCTCCGGAGGGCGCACCAGAATACCGCGCGGGAAGGCGTTTGCCGATGACCCTCGACCGCTACGACGAGCTGTGCGCGTGGACGCTCTCCCTGGGCGATGCCGACTTCGTGCACCAGCACGTCGTGGACGCGCACATGCTGCAGCACGCCGACGCCGCCACGAAGCCGGTGGGCGTCGCCTTCGCGCTGGTGGGGCTTCACCTCCACCTGGAGCGCGGCTTCACCGGCCGGGAGGTGCAGCGCGCCCACATGAAGATGGGTCGCGCCGGCGGGCCGTGGCCGACGTTCGAGCTTCCGGACGACCGCGGCGCGGTGACGCACGAGGACGTCCTCGCGGCGGCCCCGGGCCCGGAGCGTGTCGAGGCGATCCGCGCCTGGTGCGCGTCGGTGTGGGCGCCGTGGAGCCCGCACCGCGACCGTGTCGTGGCGCTCCTGCGGGAGTACGAGGTCGTCCCCTGAGCCGAAGCCACTCTCCTTGACAGCTTAGGAGAGTGCGTCCACCTTCTCCTAAGACGTATAGGAGAAGACATGACCGACCAGGCCGACATCCTCCCGGGGACGCTGGACCTCCTCATACTCAAGGCCGTCTCGCTGGGCGAGGTGCACGGCTACGGCGTGCTCCTGCGCATCGAGGAGATCTCCGGCGGCGCGCTCTCGATCCAGCAGGGCGCGCTCTACCCGGCCCTGTACCGCCTGGAGCACCAGGGGCTGATCCGGAGCGAGTGGGGAAAATCGGAGAACAATCGGCGGGCCAAGTTCTATCGGCTCACGGGGGACGGGCGCACCCGGTTCGCCGAGGAGGAGGCGAGCTGGTCGCGGCTCTCGGACGCGATCGGTCTGGCGCTCTCCGCCCGTCCGCGTGAGGCGGAGTCGTGACCCCTCGCCCGGGCCGGCCCTCGCGGCTGCGTGGTCTGGTGGCTCGTGCTCGCTCCCTCGCACGCGGCGTGCTACGCCGCTCCTCGGTCGAGGCGGAGATGCGCGAGGAGTTCCGCGAGCACATCCGCATGCGGACCGAGGACCTGGTCCGCACCGGGCTGACCCGCTCGGAGGCGGAGCGTCGGGCGCACCGCGAGTTCGGGCACGTCGAGACGCACCGCGCCGCGGCCCGTGCCTCGCGCGGACTCGCCTGGGTCGACCAGATCCGCTTCTCGTGGATCGACGTGAAGCTGGGGCTGCGCATGATGGTCAAGCATCCCGGGCTGACCCTGGTGGCCGTCTTCGCGCTCGCGGTGGGGATCCCGACCGGCATGGCGCCCGCGCACCTGGCCGAGGCGCTCGATCGACCCCTGCCCGAGGACCCGGATAATCGCATCCGGGCGATCCGCTTCTGGAACTCGGGCTCGGGCATCCTCGCCCTGCCCACCTGGGGTGACTTCCTCCTGCTCCGCGACGAGCTGGAGGCCTTCGACCTGCTGGGCGCGTACGCCGGCAGCGAGAGGTACAACGTGGCATCCGAGGACGGGCGGGCGACGCCGGTGCTCGGCGCGGAGGTCACGGCGTCGGTCTTCGCGATGCTGGGAACCCCGCCCCTGCTCGGGCGCACCCTCGACGCGGCGGACGAGCGCCCGGGTGCACCCGACGTCGTGGTACTCGGTCACGACCTCTGGCACTCGCGCTTCGGCGCGGATCCTGGCATCGTCGGCACGACGCTTCGGGTGGGCCGGGACCCCCACACCGTCGTGGGCGTGATGCCGGCGGACTTCCGCTTCCCTCTCGACGATCGCGTGTGGCTCCCCCTCCGCGACGGCCCGTCCACGGAGGCGGGCGAAGGGCGCCAGGTGCGGATCGTCGGGCGGCTCGCCCGCGGGCTGGACGACCGCGACGCGCAGGCCGAGCTCACCGCGCTCCAGCTTCCGCCGACGCATCCCTCCCGGGTGAGCACGGACCCGCGTCCGCTCGAGGTCGTCCCCTTCTCGTACACGTACGTCGGGCTGCCCCGCGCCGGCATGTCCTCGCTGCCCGAGTACCACTTCATGCGGCTGCTCGGGCTCGTGCTGCTGCTCGTAGCCTGCGGCAATGTGGCGATGCTCGTCTTCGCACGGACGGCCACACGGTTCCGCGAGCTCGCGGTGCGCAGCGCGCTCGGCGCCGGGCGCGCGCGACTCGTCGCGCAAGTCTTCACCGAGGCGCTGGTTCTGGCGGTCGCCTCCGCCGGCCTGGGGATCTTCGTGGTGGATCGCGCCGTCGGGGCGGTACCGTGGCACCTCATCGCCGGCGAGATGTCGATCCCGTACTGGGTCGACCTCGGGGCGTCGGCCGCCGTGCTTCCGCCGGCCCTCGCCCTCGCCGTCGTGTCGGCGACCGTGGCCGGCGTGCTGCCGGCGCTCTTCATCACGCGCGGCGACATCCGGGGCAGCATTCGCGCGGCCGAGGCCGGTCGATCCGGGATCCGGTTCGGAGGCGGTACCAGCGCGCTCATCGTGGCGGACGTGGCGCTGGCGGTGGGCGTCATCGGCTTCGGCGTGGGCATCGCACGGCATATGACCCGGATCTCGGCGTCGGACGAGATGGTGGGTATCCCGGCCCGCGAGTACCTGGCCGTGGAGTTGCGCCTCTCCGCCAATGAGCTCACCGAGGCAGACGGGACGCGCACGGGGGAAGCCGTCGAGCGCTTCGCCGCGCTCCAGGAGACGCTGGCCGAACGGCTCACCGCGGAGCCGGCGGTCCGCTCCGTGGTCTTCGCCGACGCGCTGCCACGCATGAACCACCGATCGCGGAGGGCCCGACTGGACGGTGAGCTCGAGGCCGAGCCCGGGCGCTGGGTCCGCGTGGCCCGGGTGGATATCGGCTTCTTCGACGCGCTCGGGCACGCCGTACTCGCCGGCCGGGACTTCGACCGGAGCGACGCCGAGGCGGAGCTCCCGCCGGTCATCGTGAACACGGTCTTCGTGGAGGAGGTGCTCGGCGGAGAAGAGCCGCTCGGACGCCGGGTCCGGCTCGCCTACGGGGAAGATGCGCCCGCGCACGAGATCGTCGGCGTGGTACCGCATCTGGGGCTGAACACGGTCTCCCGTACCGGCGATCCCGGGGTCTACATCCCCGGCGCACCCGGCACCATCCATCCGATCCAGCTGGGGATGCACATCGGTCCGGACCCCGAGCGGTTCGTGCCGCGGCTGCGCGAGATTGTCGCCGAATCCGACCCCTCCGCCATCGTGGGGACGCCGGTCGTGCTCAGCCGCGTGCAGCAGGGCGACTGGTACATCGTCATCGCCATCACCGCGGGGCTCGGGCTGCTGGTGGGCATCCTGCTGGCGCTCGCCGCGTCGGGCATCTACGCGATCATGTCGTTCTCCGTCTCGGAGCGTACGCGGGAGATCGGCATCCGGGCAGCGCTCGGCGCGTCGCGCGCCGAGCTTGCCCGAACGATCCTCAGGCGCACCGCCGCACAGCTCGCCGTCGGCGGCCTGCTCGGGATCCCGCTCGCGACCTTCTTCCTCCTCCAGATCCAGGACCAGAACGCGGGCTCGGACGCGACGACCGAGTCGTTCGTCCTCGCCGTGGGGCTGGGACTCGCCGCGACCGGAGCCGTGGCGCTCTTCTCCTGCGTGGCCCCCACGCGTCGCGCGTTGAGGATCGAGGCGAACGAGGCCCTGAGAGCGGAGGGGTAAGAGGCGTCCACTCCCGATCCTGCCGGCCGCCGTTCGCAAGAGCATTCCGCGGGAGCGGCGTGGGGCGTACCGTGGAGGCGGAGGTCGCCATGCAGCGCAGGGTCTGGTTCGATCGGAGCTTCGAGCTCGGGGTGCCCATCGAGGCGATGCCCGAGATCGTCGAGCGCCTGCGGGGCACGCCGCTCCGTCTGGAGGAGCGCGTCGCCTCCGTGGCGCCCGAGCGGCTCGCGCTGCGCCCCGGCGGGCACTGGTCCAT
>CALJLC010000517.1 GCA_937982605.1 uncultured Gemmatimonadales bacterium
TCGTTCTCGAGCGGGCCCGCGCGGCCCGAGGCCAGCGCCTCCTGGTACGCGCTGCGCGCCGCGGGCCAGTCGCCGGCGTCCTCGGCGAGCACGCCCTCCATGACGAGCAGCGCCGGGTCCTCGGGGTCGCGCTGGCGGAGGTCCGCGAGGAGCATGCCCGCGTCCTCGTGCCGGCCCGACTGACGGTATCCGGCCACGAGCGCCACCCCCGCTTCCACGTCGCCGGGATCGGCGCGGATCCGCGCCTCGAGCGCCGGGGTCTCCTCCGCGGTGGGCGGCGCGGGCAGCCCCGCGCTCGCACAGCCGGACACGGCCAGCGCGGCCGACAGGACGGCGATTCCGGGTCGAAGCATCGTCTGGGGTCGGGGGAGCGTGGGCCTTTCGAATCTCAGCCGGTCCCCGCGTCCGGTGCAACGAACTTCTCGCGGCCCCGGATCAGAGCAGCGCGCGCAGCACGGCGTCGACCCGGCCCAGGCGCTCTTCCTCGCGCCGCATCTCGAGGAGCTCCTGCTACCAGCGCGGATCGACGCGGATCGTCTGCGCCAGCAGGAAGGAGACGTCCCGATCGGTGGAAAGGGACGGAAGCTCCGGGGGACGATCCGAGAGGGTGTGGAGCACCGCCTCGAAGAGGTCGATCGAGCCCTGCCGACGGCCGGGCGTGGCGGCTTCGCCCTCGTCCGTGAACGGACGCACGAGCGCCTCGAAGTACAGCGCGCCGGACTCGATGCCGTCGACGATCGCGAAGCGGGGGCCCCCGTCGACGACGATCAGCGAGCGACCGTCCTCGAGCGCCTCGTGCTGGCTGATCTCCGCCGTGCACCCGACGGTGCCTTCCTCGCACAGGAACGGTCCCTGGAGGTCCCAGTCGTGGTAGACCAGGCCGAAGCGCCGGTCGCCCTCCAGCACGTCGCGCACCATGTCCCGGTAGCGCTGCTCGAAGATGTGCAGCGGCATCTGCGTGCCGGGGAGCAGGACCGTCGGCAGCGGAAAGACGGGCAGGCGGGTTCGGACGTCGGGAAGTCCCGGGATCATCGGGCCAGAGGAGTACGGGGCTTCGGGCCACCTCACGGTAGCTTGCTGCCCCGAATTCGGCAGCGCACTTTCGCGGCTCACACGCAACGGGAGGTCGGGGATCGTGGGTGGCTCGAGTCGTCGTACCGGTATCGCGGGGCTCTTCGCCGCCGCGCTCGTCACTCTCTCGGGCCCCGCGGGGCTGCACGCCCAGGCTCCGGCGTACCCGGAGACGCCACGCGGCTCGGTCGTCGACGACTACCACGGCACGCCTATCCAGGACCCGTACCGCTGGCTCGAGGACACCTGGTCCGAGGAGACACTCGGCTGGGTGGCCGCGCAGAACGCGGTGACCTTCGACTACCTGGGACGGCTCCGGGACCGCGCGACGCTCGAGCGGCGCCTGACCGAGCTCACCGACTACGAGCGCTTCGGGGTACCGTTCGAGGAGGGCGGCCTCTACTTCTTCACCCGTAACGACGGGCTGCAGAACCAGAGCGTCTACTGGGTCCAGGACGGTCCGGACGGACAGGCGCGCGTCCTTCTCGATCCGAACACGCTGTCCGACGAAGGGACAGTCGCCGTGGCGGGCGTGGCGCCTTCTCCGGACGGCCGGCACCTCGCCTACGCGATCGCGACGGGCGGCTCCGACTGGAGGGAGTTCAAGGTCCGTGACATCGCCACGGGTCGGGACCTCGACGACCACGTGCAGTGGGGCAAGTTCACGGGCATGTCGTGGACCGCCGACGGAGCGGGCTTCCTGTACGCACGCTACCCCGAGCCGGAGGGGGAGAACGCGCTGCTCGGGAGCAACACGAACCACCGGGTCTTCTATCATCGCCTCGGCACGGCGCAGTCGGAGGACGTCCAGGTCTTCGCGTGGCCGGAGCAGCCGAACTGGATCGTGCAGGCCGGGGTCACCGACGACGGGCGCTACGCCATCGCGTACGCGGGCTCCGGCTCCGCGGGCGGACGGCGCGTCTTCTACAAGGATCTCGTCGATCCCATGGCGCCCCGACTCGATGCCCCCACGCGCACGCTCATCGACGACGAGGAGTCGAACTTCGGCGTGATCGGCAGCGACGGCTCGGTGCTCTTCGCCGTCACCGACCGGGACGCCCCCAGACAGCGGCTCGTGGCCGTCGACCTCGCGCGCCCCGCCGAGGCCGACTGGACGACGATCGTGCCCGAGTCCGAGCATCTCCTGCAGTCGGTGTCGATGGTCGGGGGGCGCTTCGTGGCGCGGTACCTGGTGGACGCCAGGAGCGAGGTGCGGATCTTCGCGCGTGACGGAAGCGATCACGGGACGATCCCGCTGCCCGACCCGATCGGAACGGTCTCCCAGATTTCCGGAGACGACGACCGTTCCGAGATGTTCCTCTCCTTCCAGTCGTTCCTTCGACCGGCCGGCGTCTATCGATACGACGTCGACAGCGGAGTCCTGACCCCCTTCCGGGTGCCCGAGGTCGCGTTCGACCCGGAGCGCTTCGAGACGCGCCAGATCTTCTACACGTCGAAGGACGGCACGCGCGTGCCGATGTTCGTCACGCACCGGAAGGGCGTGGTGCTCGACGGCTCGAACCCGACGTACCTGTACGCGTACGGCGGCTTCAACATCTCGCTGACGCCCTCGTTCAACGTGTCGAACGCGATGTGGCTCGAGGCGGGCGGAGTCTACGCGCAGCCCAACCTGCGCGGGGGCGGTGAGTACGGTGAGGAGTGGCACCGCGCCGGCACGAGGGAGCGCAAGCAGAACGTCTTCGACGACTTCATCGCGGCGGCCGAGCACCTGATCGAAGAAGGGTATACGTCACCGGAGAAGCTCTCGATCGGGGGTGGCTCGAACGGAGGGCTCCTGGTGGGGGCGG
>CALJLC010000518.1 GCA_937982605.1 uncultured Gemmatimonadales bacterium
CCGCGTGTACCTCCACCGGCGCGCCGGGTCCAGCGACTCCCGCGCCGCCCGTCGCGCAGGAGGGTGCCTTCGACGTCGTGATCGAAGGTGGCCGTATCGTCGACGGGACCGGCAACGCGTGGTACCCCGGCGACGTGGGGATCCGTGGCGACCGGATCGCCGCCATCACCCGTCCGGGGGTGCTGGCCGACGCTCCGGCGCGTCGGCGGATCGACGCGACGGGGAAGGTGGTCGCGCCCGGATTCATCGACATCCAGAGTCACTCGCGCTTCAACTTCCTGGGCTCCGGAGACGGGCGCGTGGTCTCGAAGGTGACCATGGGGGTCACGACCGAGATCATGGGAGAGTCGACGACGAATGCGCCGTCGAGCCCTCGCATGCTCGAAAACGCGGGCTCCGCCGTCGGCGTGACGCAGTTCGCGACGTTCGGCGAGTGGATCGACGCCATGGAGGCGCACGGCGCGAGCGTGAACTTCGGGTCGTTCGTCGGCGCGTCGACGATCCGCGTTCTGGGCATGGGTCTTTCCATGGGGCCCGCAGGCAGCCCGGAGCGTCGCCTCATGCAGCAGGCGGTGCGGGAGTCGATGCGGGACGGAGCCTTCGGCGTGGCCTCCGCGCTCGTCTACCCGCCGGGAAACTTCGCGGACACGGAGGAGCTGATCTCCATCAACCGGGCCGCGGCGCCGTTCGGCGGCGTCTACATCACCCACATGCGGTCCGAGGGCGACGCCTTCCTGGAGGGGATCGACGAGGCGATCACGATCGGTACCTCGGCGGGCGTCCCCGTGGAGATCTACCATCTCAAGGCCGCGGGCCGCCGCAACTGGCACAAGGCCGCCGAAGCGGTCGCGAAGATCGACTCGGCCCGCGCGGCCGGGGTCGACATCCAGGCGAACATGTACCCCTACACGGCGGGGGGCACCGGGCTCGACGCGTGCTTTCCACCGTGGGCGTCGGCCGACGGCCGGCTCTTCGACAACCTCGCCGACCCGGAGATGCGCGCGCGTATCCGGGCCGAGATGGAGGTGCAGACCGAGCCGTGGGAGGCCTTCTGCACGCTCGCCACACCCCGAGGCACGATGCCGCTCGGCCTCGATCTGCCCGAGCATCGGAAGTACCGCGGGTGGTGGCTCGCCGACATCGCGGAGGACATGGGGAAGGACTGGATCGACACGGCCATGGATCTCGTCCTGCACGAGCGCCAGCGCGTGAGCACGATGTACTTCCTCATGAGCGAGGAGAACGTGGCCATGCAGATCGGCCAGCCGTGGATCAAGTTCGGCACCGACGCGGGCGGGATCGATCCCGAGACCGCCTCTGGGCTCGCCCACCCGCGCGCCTACGGGACGTTCACCCGGGTCCTCGGCAAGTACGTGCGGGAAGACGGGGCCGCGACGCTCGAGGACGCGGTTCGCAAGATGACGTCGGCGGTCGCCACCCGCCTGCGCATCCGTGAACGGGGCTTCCTGCGTGAGGGCTACCACGCGGACGTGGTGGTCTTTGATCCCGAGACCGTGGCCGACCACGCCACCTACGAGGAGCCCCACCAGCTGTCGACGGGCGTCGAGCACGTCCTGGTGAACGGCGTCGCGGTGCTGACCGACGGCGTCCACACGGGGGCGATGCCGGGTCGCCCGGTGCGGGGGCCCGGCTGGACCGGGTGGGAGACCCGCTGAGAGTCCGGCGGCCGACCTCGAATCGGAGCGGCGGTCTCCGCCGCTGACGCCGCCGTCGGCGCCGGGCGTCCACCGCGCCTTCGCCGAACCGTTACACGCCGCCTGCAACTCCCGGCCGCTTCGATGCGTCTGACTGGATGTGTAGGGTGAAACAGGGTGGGGCGGCGGTTCGTAAGTAGCGGTGTGGTGGGGACGAGGAAGGGTGGGGTTCGGTTCAGTGCAGGGGACGACGACGATGACGAAGGTGGACGAACGGGTCCGATTTCTGCTGCGGACGGCGATCCGTGCAGAAGGGCAGGGTGATCTCCGGATCGCCGATCTGTTCCGGCGGATGGCGGAGGACATGCGCACTGGTGAGAGCGCCCTCTCGCTCGGCGGCCCGGTCTTGGGGGTCGTCGCCAAGTAGCCTCGGGGCCGAATCCCAGGCAGTCGAGAGCCCGGTCGCCGTACGGCGGCCGGGCTCTTCTGCGTTCGGCGTCCGCTGCGAGCCGGCGCGGGCTAGCCGGGGCAGGTGACCCGCTCGAGGCGCCAACCGGGCCCGTTGCCGTCGCTCCCCTCGATGCGCGGCGCGAGCCCCCGTTCTCCCTCGCGAGCGTAGATGATGCGGACGGGGAAGTCGTGCTCGAGATTCTCGAAGACGAGCTCCGGCTCCGTGCGCACCAGCGGGAAGCCGTGCTCCGATCGATTCCCGCGGGGGTACGGCCAGAGCGTCAGGGCTCCCTCGACCGTCGAGATCATCCCGAACTCGAAGTCGACCAGCGCGCCGTCGCGGTAGAACCGGGTCGTGCCGAGCATCACGCCGCCTTCGGCCTCCGACCACTGCTCGCGCATGTCCAGCGATCCGGTCGTTCCCGCCCAGCACCCGGCGAGAAACGCGACCGCCTCGATCCCCGGACCGTGCCCCGGCGTCTGCGCCGCCGCGGGGGACGGCCCGACTCCTCCCGCGAGGAGCGGTACCAGCGCGACGATCGCGCAGCACGGTACGGGCCCGCGGGTGCCGCGTCGGGCGGGGGTCATGTGCGCTCCTTCATCGTGGGACCGTGTAGATGCACCGGCGTGCGTTTCCGTTGCACGCGCAGGTTGATCATTTCCACGAAGACCGAGAAGCCCATGGCGAAGTAGATGTAGCCCTTCGGGATGTGCTGGTGCATCCCCTCGGCCACGAGCGACATCCCGATGAGCAGCAGGAACGAGAGCGCCAGCACCTTCACCGTGGGGTGATCGGCGACGAAGGCGCTGACGGCCTCGGCCGAGACGATCATGAAGCCCCCGGCCACGAGCACCGCGATGACCATGACCGGGAGGTGGTCGGCGAGACCCACCGCCGTGATCACCGAGTCCAGCGAGAACACGATGTCGAGGAGGGCGATCTGGACGATGACCGAAAGGAACGACGCGTGCCCGTCGACGCTGCGCATGTCGTCGTCGCCCTCCAGCTTGTGGTGGATTTCCCGCGTCGACTTGAAGAGCAGGAAGATCCCGCCCGCGATGAGGATCAGGTCGCGCCCGGAGATCTCGCGTCCGAGAGCCGAGAAGAGCGGCTCGGTGAGGCGCATGATCCAGACGATCGAGAAGAGGAGCAGGATCCGGGTGCTGATCGCGATCGCCAGGCCGACCCGCCGGGCGCGCGCACGGGACTCCTCCTTGACCCGCTCCGCCAGGATCGCCACGAAGATGATGTTGTCGATGCCGAGGACGATCTCGAGGACCGTCAGCGTGAGCAGGGCGATCCACGCTTCGGGGCTGGTGATCCACTCGAACATGGGCAGGGAGCTCGTGGGAGTGGGCCGGGCCGATCCCCGGCGCCGCATGAGGGAGCAAGGTACCGACTTCGGGCGTCCGAACCCAACGGCGGTCTCCCGGGCGACCCGGGGACCTCCGGAGCGACGCGCGGGGGTCCCGCGTCGGGGAGACTGGCGTGCGAAGCTGGTAGTATTATTTTGTTTTGACGAATCAAAATAACTATCTTCGAGCATGTCCGAGATCGCCACGATCGTCACCGCGCTTCCCCGGATCGAGCGCGCCTGCCGGCCGCGGACCGTGAACGACCCGCGGACCGGGGTGTCGGTGACGGCCAAGCAGCTGACGACACTCGCCCAGCTCGACGAGGAGGACCCGGTCATGGTCACCGAGCTGGCGGACTTCCTCGGGGTGACGGCGTCCACCGTGTCCCTGAACCTCACGCGACTCGAAGAGGCCGGCTTCGTGCGGCGGGCCCGCGATCCGGCGGACCGCCGGGTCATGAACGTCTACCTCACCATGGAGGGTGCACGGATGAGAGACCGCCACGCGGGAATCGACCCGGAGCGGGTCGCCCGTCTGCTCGACCGACTGAGCCCGCTCGAGCGGCGCCGGGCGACCGAAGCGTTCGCCCGCCTGGCCGAGGCCGCGGACGCGGAGCGCACGGGATGAGCGCCGGGTATTCCGGGACACCGCTGGCCCGCAAGCTCGGGATCCGCCCGGGAGCCCTGGTCGCGCTCCTTCCGGGAACGGCGCCGGCCGCGGCCACGATCGCCCGCGTCCTCGAGGAACAGGTGGACGGGAGCGTGAGAATCCGCACGGACCTCCGCCTGCGGGCTCCGCACGACGTCGTGGTGGTCTTCGTCCGGTCCCGGAGGGAGCTCGCCGCGCTCTTCGAGCGCGCCCGCGCACGCCTCACGGTGGCGGGGGGCCTCTGGGTGGCGTGGCCGAAGCAGAGCTCGGCGCTGGCGGGGGAGCTGCGCGAGTCCGCCGTTCGCAGCCACGGCCTGGCGTCCGGGCTCGTCGACAACAAGGTGTGCGCGATCGACGAGGACTGGTCCGGCCTCCGCTTCGTCGTCCGGCTCGAGGATCGACCCGGGCGGTGACGCGGGCGCGTCCCAACAATCGACCGGTCGTCGGGATCGAAGGTGCTGGACGGACGAGACGCAGACGCCAAGGAAGACATGGGTGCGATTCCCCTTCGGAGCGATGACCGGGTGAGCGCCGGACGAGCCGAGTCGATGGAGGCGCTGGTTCAGGACGCGCAGCAGGGCGACGTCCAGGCGTTCGAGGCGCTCTACCACAGGACCTCGGAGCGCGTGTACGCGGTCTGCCTGCGGATGACCGGAGACGCCGAGCGGGCCGAGGAGCTCGTGCAGGACGTCTTCGTGCGGGTCTGGCAGAAGCTGCCCGGCTTCCGGGGGGACAGCCGCTTCACCACGTGGCTGCACCGGCTGACGGTGAACCTGGTGCTCCAGGAGCGCCGCAGCCGCGGACGCCGGGAGGCCCGGGAGGTCGGCTCGCCGGATCTGGAACGGTTCGGCAGGGCGGCGCGACGCTCGATGCCCGGCACCCGGGTCGACCTGGAGCGGGCGATCGCGGCGCTGCCCGAGAAGGCCCGCCGCGTGCTCGTCCTCCGGGACATCGAAGGCTACAAGTACGACGAAATCGCCCGCATCACCGGGGTGAGCCTGGGCACCGTGAAGGCCCAGATCCACCGCGCGCGCGGGCTGGTGAAGGAGGCGCTCGGATGAGCGAGCACGTATCGGAAGCGAGGATCCACGAGGCGATCGACGGGGCGCTCTCGGCGGCGCAGATGGAGTCCCTCAGGCGACACCTGGAGTCGTGCGGGCCCTGCCGGGAGAGCTACGCCCGCCTCTCCGAGGTCGTGGGCGCGCTGCGGTCGCTGCCGCGCGGCGCCCGCCCCCCCGAGTCGGTGTGGGACGGGATTCGGGCGCGCATCGAGGGTGTCGACCGGGACGGCGGGACGACCGGCGAGACGACGGTGCTGACCCTGCCCGCCGCGGAGTCGCGGGGCGAGGATCCGCCCGCGCAGGAGCGCCGGGCGCTGGGGGACCGGACGGTTCGGATGTCGGTGCGCCAGCTGGCGGCGGCCGCCGCCGTCGTCGCCTTCGTCTCCGCCGGGATCATGCGACTCGCGACCGGGGGCGGATCGACCGGCGCGGAGCCGACCCCGGTGGCGGAGCAGCTCCCCGGCGGGGCGGCGGCGCGCGCCGTGGCCTTCCAGCCCGCACAGTACGGCGAGACGGTGGCGCGGCTGGAGCAGATCCTCGCCGAGAGGCGGGACCTCCTCGCCCCCGAGACCCTGGTGACGATCGAGGAGTCGCTCGCCACGGTCGACGCCGCGATCGCCGAGATCGAGACCGCCCTGGAGGAGGATCCCAACTCCGACCTCCTCCAGCGGCTGCTCACCTCGCACCGAAGCAGGAAGCTCGGCGTGCTCCAGCGCGCCGC
>CALJLC010000519.1 GCA_937982605.1 uncultured Gemmatimonadales bacterium
GGCGCTCGCCTGCTGCTCGAGGACGTAACCTAGGACGAGGTCGCCGACATCGTCTCGGAGTGGACCGGCATCCCGGCGACGCGGCTGATCGAGGGCGAGCGCGAGAAGCTGCTGCGACTCGACGAGATCCTGCACCGGCGGGTGATCGGGCAGGACGAAGCGGTCCAGCTGGTGGCGGACGCCGTGATCCGGGCCCGCTCGGGCATCAAGGATCCACGCCGGCCCATCGGCTCGTTCATCTTCCTCGGACCCACCGGTGTCGGCAAGACCGAGCTGGCCAAGACGCTCGCCGAGGCGCTGTTCGACAGCGAGGACAACATGGTCCGCATCGACATGAGCGAGTACATGGAGAAGCACACCGTGTCGCGCCTGGTCGGTGCGCCTCCCGGCTACGTCGGCTACGAGGAGGGCGGCCAGCTCACCGAGGCGGTGCGCCGCAAGCCCTACTCGGTCATCCTGTTCGACGAGATCGAGAAGGCCCACAACGACGTCTTCAACGTGCTGCTGCAGATCCTCGACGACGGGCGCATCACCGACTCCCAGGGTCACCAGGTGGACTTCAAGAACGCGGTCATCATCATGACTTCGAACATCGGCTCCCACCTGCTGCTCGAGGGCGTCACGGCAGAGGGCGAGATCACCGACGCGGCGCGGCAGGGCGTCATGGCCGAGCTCCGGGGGCACTTCCGACCGGAGTTCCTCAACCGCGTCGACGACATCGTGCTCTTCACGCCGCTGACGCTGGCGGAGATCGAGCGGATCGTCGATCTGCAGGCTGCCGACCTGGGCAAGCGCCTGGCCGACGTCGGCGTCCGGCTCGAGATCGGCGACGCGGCCCGCTCCTTCATCGCGCGGGCCGGCTACGACCCGGTCTACGGCGCCCGGCCTCTAGGGCGCTACCCGCAGCCCCGGCTGGGGACCAGGATGGGGCGTCCCGTCGGGGGAGGCACGGTCCCCGCCGGCGCGGTGCTCCGGGTCGACGCGGCCGACGGGGAGCTCGAACTCGTGATCGAGGAGCCGGAGCTGGCGACCGCCGACGCCTGATCGACATTTATTAGTCGTCCACACTTAGATTTATTACTTTCTTAGCTGGAAAAGCTAAGAAAAAGTCGCAGATCTGGAATAATCGCCCCTCCAGGATGGTTGTGATGTGGTGAATGCGCCGCCACCGACACGTGTCGGGAGCGGCAAACGGCGAGATCACACCAGCAGGAGGAGCAAAGAATCACCCGACTGATGACGACGAACCGTGGCTCGCTGCTTCCGGACTCGCAGAGCCTGTTTCCGGACTTCGACCAGATGATGGCCGGCTTCTTCCGGCCCGTCGGCGACTTCTCCGGCTCGTCGCGCAACGGCTGGGTGCCGGCGGTGGACGTCCGCGAGACCGACGAGGCCTACCTGCTCGAGGCGGAGCTCCCCGGCCTGACGCGCGAGAACATCAGCGTCAGCTTCGAGGACGGCGTGCTCACCCTCTCCGGCGAGCGCCGCTTCCAGGAGGAGAGCGACGAGAAGACCTACCGGCGCATTGAGCGTCGCTACGGCAGCTTCTCCCGGTCGTTCAACCTCGGCCGTCAGGTCGACGCCGAGAAGGTCGAGGCGGCCTTCCACGACGGGCTGCTGAAGATCTCGGTTCCGAAGACCGAGGCCGTCAAGCCGCGCACCATCGAGATCCGCTGAGTCGATCCAGCATCGTCGCAGCGCTACGCCCCGCCGTCCGTCGGCGGGGCTTTGTTTTTGACGCCTTCGGCCCCTTCTTCCCGCGGCCCGGGGCGATGACCGGCGCCGACGAGGCGCCCGCTGGTCTCAGCGCGCGTCGGCGACGAGCTCGTCGAACGCTCGCGCCACCGCGGGTTCCCGGAACCATCGATCGAACAGGTACTCGAGCTCCGGATCTCCACCGGTGAACTCCGCGCGACTCTCCTCGAACGCCACCGTCTCGATCGTCTGCTCGCGGCTCTTGCCGCTCTCGATCGAAGTCTCGACGTCGACCAGGAGCTCCTCGACCAGGGCGATGACGCTCCGCAGGTAGGCGGTGCCTTCGAGCACGTCTCCATGCCCTGGCACGTAGCGCTCCCGATCGAGCTCGGCCAGGGCGCGCAGCGTCGCGAGCCAGCGCACGGGCGAGCGGGAGAAGCCGAGGGGGATCGGATGCGTCAGGATATCGCCCGTAGCGACGATCCCCTCGTCCGGGAGGTCGAGGACGAGGTCCCCGGGAGTCTTCCCGTACCCCAGGTGGGAGATACGGACCCTCGGCCGGGCCCCGTCGAGCTCGAGATGCCCGAGCAACGTCGAGGTGGGAGGCGTGATCTCGAGCTCACGAAAGGCCTCCGACTCCCGCAGGATGTCGTGACGGTAGTACCGCACGAGCCGTTCGGCGACGGCGAGACTCGCCGGGTCGCCCCTCGCTTGGAGCTCCGCGATCTGTCGCTCGCCCGCGGCTCGACGCTCGGAGGGATCGGTCGCGATCTCGCCGACGTACGCGAAACGATCGCCGAACTTCCCCATCATGTAGTCCCGCGTCCCGCTCCCGGCGAGGATCTCGACGGCGGGGAACGCCGACTCCCAGACCTGGTTGCCCCCCGTATGATCGAGGTGACCGTGCGAGTTGATGAGATACCGCACCTGGGCGCCTGTGCGACGCCTGATCTCCGCCACCGTCTGGCGGGCCGACCGCGGTACACCGCCGGCGTCGAAGACCACCACGCCCCTGCTCGTCAGCACGACGACGCTGTTGCCCTCCACGGGACGCCGGACGGACTCCGGTCGCGTGGACACGAAGACCTCCGCCGTGAGGTCGACGAACTCGAGCTCGTAGGGATCCTCACGAGGAGCCTCGGCCGCCGACGAAGCCGCGGGCCACGACACGACGCCGCCGAGCAGCACTCCGACAGCGAGGGCTCGCCATGACGTACCGCGTCGACCGATCCCGATCCTCGATGCTCCGAGCGGGCTCTTCATGCCGAATCCACCGGCCCGAGGATACCCGAAGCCCGAAGATGCCCGGCAACGCCGAGCGACGACCGCCCCCCCGCCGCGTCTCGGTCGCTGCCGCCGGCGACAGCTCCAGACGACACGGCCTGTGCTACAGTACCGGCGCTCCTAGGAGATCAGGATCGAGTTGCGTGGTGGCTACCCTTCGGCGGCAGCTCGTGGTAGGCGTTGCGACATGTCCAGGGACCCGCTGCCGTGACGTCGCCGACGGCCCCCCGGCGGAGCGAACTCTCCGACCCGGACGACGGTGATCCTCGGCGGGGCGGAGCCGCCGGGAGATCCCGCTCGAGCCGCGACCTCCGCGCCACGGGAGGCGACGCATGAGCCGGGGCCGGGCGCTCCTGAAGCGCTTCTGCGTCGAGGTGCGCGAGGGTGAGGCGATCGCCGCGGTCCTTCTCTTCC
>CALJLC010000520.1 GCA_937982605.1 uncultured Gemmatimonadales bacterium
CCCGCCGTCTGGCTTCTCGCCGCGCTCTGGCTGATGCTCCTCACGGACATCCAGTACTTCCTCTCCTTTCGCGGCATCCCGCTGGTGACCAGCCTGATGGTCCCGATGCTGCCGGCGCTCGCCGTCGTGCTGCCGATCAGCGTGATGAGTCGACCCGAGCGGCGCGAGCATTGGACCTGGTTTCCGCCGTTCGTGGCGTTCCTCGCCATCGTGGCGATCATGGTCCCGTTCACGATCGATCGACCCCGAGCCGTCGCCTCGCTCCAGACGCTCGCGCTCTTCTGGCTCCTGATCGTCGGGACGGTCTCGCACGTGACGTCGGTGCGTCGAGCCGAGCTCCTCCTGCTGGCCTTCGGGCTCCAGTTCGCGTGGTGGGGCTTCTGGGGCTTCCGCGGCGGGCTGGTAGCCTGGTCGCCGGTGCTGGCCAACTACGACGGCTACGGCGCCTACATGGTCATCGGCGGGGGCTTCTGCTCCTTCCTCATCGTCGCCATCGGCCGGAACCAGATGAAATGGGTCCGCCGGGTCCTGGTGGCCGCCGTGGCCCTGTGCGCCATCGGGATGGTCGCGTCGATGGCCCGCGGTGCGTTCCTGGCCGGCCTGGCCGTGGCGGGCGTGGTCTGGTTGCGATCGGAGCGGAAGATCCGCGCGCTCGGAGTGGCGCTCGTCTGCGGCTTCGTCGTGATCGTCGCGGAGATCGTGCTCTTCGGAGGTGCGTACTGGCAGGAGATGAGCACGATCCTGCAGGGCACCAACGAGGCCACGGGTGAGGACCGCTGGGAGATGTGGAAGGCCGCGTTCGGGGTATTCCTCCAGCGCCCGGTGTTCGGGGTGGGGACCAGCAACTGGAGCATCTTCGCCGCCGAGTTCTACCAGCCGGGCCAGCTGGGCGGGCCGTACGGCGACAACCCCCGGATGCTCTGGGGCGTCTCGGCGCACAACAAGTTCGTCTCGACGCTCGCCGAGACCGGGATCACCGGGATCACCGCGTTCCTCTGGCTCTTCTGGGACTTCTGGAGACGGAACGTGGAACTGCGCACGCAGCGCAGCAGCCTCAGGTGGCGCGCGATGGGCGGCCAGCTCGAGGTCAACGCGCTCGCCCTGGCCATCGAGGCGGCCATGATCGGGTGGATCGTGGCAGCGTCACTCTACTCCATGGGCGGCACCCACTGGCTGTACACGATCCTGGCGATCAACATGACGATGCACGTGATCGTGACGTCGCGCGGGGCGGCTCGCGCCGAAGCCGAGGCCTCGGGCATGGGCCGGGGCCCGCTGGTGGGCTCGCGGCGCCGACCGCGAGCCGGGATCGGTCGGACGAACGGCCGCTAGGCCGCCTCCGTCATCGGGCCGGGGGCGGCACGCCGCGAGCGCTACCCCAGCGCCTCGAGCATCGCCACGGCCAGCTCCCGGGCGTGCGGTGCATGGGCCATCGTGTAATGGCCTCCGGGCGTCGATCGCACCACCACCCCGTCGAAGTACGCGGTCCACCCGTTCGCCTCACCGTCGACGCGATGGGCCTCGCTGTCGACGAAGTCGATGGAGCCGCTCGAAAGGGCGTACACCGCCTCGTCGCGAGGCCTGAAGTAGTCCAGCCGGATCCGGAGGTGCGGGATCTCGTACCGGTCCACGGCTCTCCGGTAGGCCAGGTGGATCATCTCCGAGCGCCGCTTCGTGGGTGAGAGCTCCGCCGTCCGGAGGTCCTCCTCGCGCGTGGGTCGTCGGAGCGAGGGGAGCACGAGGCCCAGTGCCTTCCGTGCGGCCCGCGTCACGAGGTCGACGGGTCCCTTTCCCGCCCTCCGGCTCTCGATGAGCCGGATCCGCTGCCGCTCGAGCATCGAGAAGGGCTGCTGGTACGGTGGGCGAGCCGGGAGTCGCGTGTCGACCATCATGAGCGTCCGAACTTCCTCGCCGCGCTCGAGGAGCTGGCGGGCCATCTCCATGGCGATCAGCCCGCCACCCGAGTACCCCGCCAGCCGATACGGACCCGACGGCTGCACCTGGACGACCTCTCCGACGAAGTCCGCGGCGGTGTCCGGCAGCGTCTCACGCGGCCGATCGTCCTTGAGCAGCCCCCGGTACTGGATCCCGAAGACGTCGAAGGCGTCGACGAGGCCGAGCGCCAGGTCGTGGAGGTGCAGGACGTTCCCGTACGAGCCGCCCACCACGAAGATCTTCTCGCGCTCCTCGGCGGGCCGGGTGGCGAGTGGGACCACGTAGTCGCGAGAGGTCGGCTCGTGACCGGCCAGTCGCCATCGGACCGCGTCGGCGATGCCGACGAGGGTCGGGGCCTCGACGAGCGAGGCCAGCGGCAGCTCGACGCCGAGCTCGGCATCCACGGCGGCCACCAGCTCTACCGCCCTCAGCGAGTCGGCTCCGTGCTGCAGGATCGAGTCGGCGAGCCCGGCGTCGGGAATGGCGAAGATCCGCTCGAACTCCCGCGCCAGGAAGCGCTCCACGTCGTCCCGGGGCGGGTCGTACGCGGGGCGCTCCGTCGGCCGGCTCTCGGACGTCCGGTCGAAGAGCGCCCGAAGCTCCTTGCGCTGGAGCTTGCCGGTCTGCGTGACGGGGAGTGAATCGACCTCGAGGAGATGGACCCCGCCGGAGGCGCTGACCCCCGCCTCCGACAGCGCGCCCGCGGCAGCGGCGCGGACGTCGGCCGACTCCACCGCCGCGGAGCTGAGAACGGCCACGAGCACACCGTCGCCTCGCAGCTCGTCCGGCACTCGGGCCACGCCCACGGCGCCCTGCGTCGGAAGGCGCGCTTCGATGCGTCGCTCGAGCCAGTCCGGAGACAGCTTGACCCCCCCGAAGTTGATGACGTCGTCCGCACGACCGTCGAAGTAGAGGTAGTCGTCGACGAAGTGCCCTTCGTCGCTGGTCGTGAACCAGCCGTCCTCGTCCACGAGGGGATGGACCCGGCCCTCGCGAAGAACGGCGGAAGCCAGGTGGGGCCCGCGGATCCGGATGCACGAACGATCGTCCAGGCCCAGCTCGAGCCCGTCGCGCGCTCGACCCACGGAGTCGAGCCGGTCTTCCGGCGCGTCGTGGATCTCCAGGAAGGTCGTCCGCGAGGCTTCCGTCAGACCGTAGTGCTGGACGATGACGGCCTCGGGAAAGAGCGTGCGGAGCCGGAGCTTCTCCGCTCCGCTCATGAACTGACTGCCGATCTCGATCCAGCGCACCCGGTCGCGCACGCCGTCGAACAGGTCCGGCCGGCCGAGCACCAGCCGCCACAGCGTGGGAACGGCGGAAACGGCGTTGATCCGCCCGGAGCGGAGGAGCTCCACGATCTCCACCGGGTTGAAGCCGTCCGGGGGCAGGTAAAGTGCGCCCCCCGAGTGGAGCACCGAGCGACAGCGCCCGAATCCGAACGAGAAGTGCACCGGGATCCCCACGTACTCCCGGACCTGCTCGCCCAGGCGCATCACGGAGACGAGTCGGTCGGTCGTGTTCGTCAGCGCCCTGTGGGACAACAGGATCCCCTTCGAGGCCCCCTCCGTTCCGGAGGTGAACAGGATCTGCGCGATGTCCTCGCTCACGCGCGGCTCGTACCGGACCCCCTCGACCCAGCCGGTGGTCCCCGCAGGTTCCTCGACGTCCCGAGGGCGGGCCGCCTCCAACCGCTCCTCGTCGTGCGCGGAGCGCAGCGTCACGACCGGCTCACCCGCGCCGAGCCTCTCGAACACGTGTCGCAGGAAGTCGACGGAGTTCCTTCCGACGATCCCCACGGGGGCGATGCCGAGGTAGTCGTGAAGCGGAGGCTGGCTCAAGGGACGCGCAGGGACGGAAGGAGGGGGCGGCGGGGAGTCGACGAGCCCGGGCGTGATCCGACCCGGGCGGCCGGGTAGGCACACATACCGGACGACGGGTATCTTGGGTAGTCCGAGCGCCGTCCCCCAAATCCCCCCCTCCGCGAGAGGCGCCCGTGAACCCACCCTGGCTCTGGCGTGCGGGGCTGGTGGTGGCCTGGGGGGGCGCGGTGGCCGTGCTCACGCTGCAGCCGGGCGACCTCGACCCCGGTCGACTCTCCGGGCTCGACGCCGGCTGCCTCGTCTGCGGCTCCCGCGGCGCGGCGGACGCGGTATTGAACGTGGGCTTCTTCACGCCGCTCGGGCTGGCGCTGGGCGGCTCGGCCCGGGCCGTGCCCGGCGCCTTCCTCGTGGGCGCCGCGATCTCGTTCGTCATCGAGCTGGCCCAGACGGCGGTGCCGGGACGCCACGGCGGCATCGCGGACGTGCTGTGGAACGGCACCGGCGCCGCGCTGGGCGCCCTGCTGTTCGGGCTCCTGCGCCGCCGGATGCGGTCGCACCCGGGGCCGACGCCGCCCCTTCGAGGGGCCGCACCCTGGCTGGCGGGAGCCGGGATCGTGCTCCTCGGTACGGGGTCGCTGGCGGCGCCGGCTCCGACCCCGGGGGACTACTGGGTGCTCTTCACCCCGCGCCTGGGCGTGGACCCCGCGTACGACGGGAGCGTCGTCGAGGCCCGCATCGCCGGACGCCTGGTCGGTCACGGACCGCTCGACCGGCGCCCGGAGGTCCGCTCGGCGCTCGAGCGGAGGAGCTGGAGCGTGACGGCCCGCATCGTCGTCGGAACTCCGCCCCGACCGGTCCTGCCCGTCGTCCTGCTCGGGGATCCTGCGATCGCCGGCGAGGTCGTGCTCGTCGGGGTGCACCGCGGGGACGTGGTCGTTCGAGAGCGCCGACGATCCACGGAGCTCCGCTTCGACACCCCGGACGTACGGCTCGCGGGTGCGCTCGCGGACGTGCCGAGGGGAGATACCGTCTCGCTCCGGATCGAGCGGGCCGGAACGCGGCTCCGGCTCGCGGTGGACGAGGGGCCCTTCGTGGAGACGGGTCTCACCGTCGGGCGGGGATGGGGCTTCCTCGCCTACCTGGAGGGGGCCGGGGAGGCGGGCCGCCGGGCGCTCGACCTCCTCTGGCTGGCGATGCTCTTCGTCCCCGCGGGCTTCTTCGCGCCGACGGGCCGACAGGCCGCGACGACCGCCGCCGGCGCCGTCGTGCTCACGGGGGTGGCGGGGTGGCTGACCCCCTTTCGGGCGGCCCTCCCGGCCGAGCTCCTCGCGTCGGCGCTCGGTGTCCTGGCGGGGGTGGCGGCGTTGCGGCTCGCGAGGCGCTTCCTGCCACCGGCCCAGGAGCGCGTCCCGACGCCCGATTGACCGGCCGCCGACCTCCAGACTGGCAATGCCCCGGGAGTCGGTGGCAGATTGGAATTCGGGCCTCCGCTTTCTTCCACTCGCCCCCCCTGCCGTGTCCAAAGCACCCGATCAGCTCGACGCCCTGCTCTCCAGCTACGAACGCCGCAAGCAGGACGAGACGCGGCGCATGGTCCAGCGCGCATTCAAGCTCGAGAACGCGCGCAAGAAGGGCGCCGAGCACCTGCGACGTTTCGCGCTTCCCCACAGTCGCGAAGTGGCCGAGCGCCTCGAACAGGCGGGTCATCGGGTGGTGTACCAGGAGTTCCTGGACGCGTATCCACCGAACGTCCGGATGCACCTGTACCCGATGTCGGGACCGATGGAGTTCGGCGAGCCCGAGCGATGGACGATGGAGCTGGTGTGGGGAGAACCGGAGCCGGATCGGCTCTACGCCCGCCGCTGGAACTCGAGGGGACCCGGGGAGACTCTGGAGCTCGGTTCGGCGGCCGACATCGATCTCGACGAGCTCTGGGTGCGCGAGCAGCTGACGACCTTCGTCAGGGACGCGCTCGACCTCGACTGAGGGAGCGGTGATGCGGGAAGTCGAAGATACCCTGTTCGAGCCGTGGTCCTCGACCGATCGGGCTCCCGACGAGCGGTCGGTGGAGCCGCTCGCGCGGGATCACGGGCCGGCCGAAATCCCGGATCCACCGGCCCCGACACCGCACGTCCGCCCCCCGACCCGCGACGTCCCGGCGGCCCCGCCTCGAGCGCCTTCACCGCCTCGGTGGGCGCGCGTGGAGCGGCAGCCGAGGGCCCGCCGTGCCCCGTACCGGGACGACCCGATGACCGCCTCCGCCCCGCTCGACACGGCCGTGGCGGCGCTCCTGCGGCTGGCCGACCGCCTGGAGATGGCCAGGCACCGGGCGGTCGTCGATGACCGGACGCACGAGACGCCTCCCTCGGTCCGCTTCCGGATCGAGCCGTGGCGGGGACCCCTCGACCCTGCGCCGACCCCGGCCCCCGTGCTGGAGCTCACCCCCGCGGAATCCTCGGGTCTCGTGGCACGCACCTGGGCCGACCCGCGCGCCGAGCAGCCCGCTACCGTGCGGCCGGTGGCGCCCTCGTCGTCGGATGGGGCCACGCTCGACGAGATACTCCTCGACTTCGTGAAGCTCTCCCTGAGCGGGCCCCGCTCCGAGCCACGACCGTGAGGACACGCACGCCGGACCTGTTTGCCGATCGCTCGACAATGTTGCCTTCACCGCCCCAAGGACCACGCACCCTCGACCCACCGGGAGACGCGGGGGCCGGGGGTCCGGCGGTGGCACAGCCCTTGCGCGCCCGAGATGGCATTTCGCCGTGGGCGCAGGACCCGTTCTCGTCCCGGTGGGGCCAGCAGGAGTCGAACATGATCCGAGCGACCGTCGGGGGGGTGGTCGCAGGCCGGGCCGCGATCGAGCGAGCCGCGAGCCGCCCCGTACACGCCTTCGCCGTATTCGCCGCCCTGGTGATCTCCGGGTGCGGTCAGTCGGCGACGAACCCGCTCCCGAACGGAGACCCGGGCGACCTGTCCGACGCGACGCTGCGCGTCGTCTCGGGCGACGGCCAGTCGGGCGAGGTCGACGGGTTCCTCTCGGCACCCCTCGCGGTGGAAGTCGTCGATCCGTCGGGCGCGCCGATCGCGGGCGCCGGAATCGACTGGACCTTCGAGAATGGTGCGGGCCGCATCGGCGCGGGAACACCCGCCTCGACGTTGACCGGTTCGACCGACGCGGCGGGCCGCGTCACGGTGGAGTGGCGACTCGGCACCACGGCCGGCCCGCAGAGTGCGGCCGCGAGCCTCGTGCTGCCCGCCGGTGTCCCGGACAAGAGCGTGAGCCTCTCCGCCACCGGGGACCCCGGACCGGCCGACGAGATCACGGTGATCCCGGCCGCCGTGACCCTCGCGATCGGGGACTCCGTGCAGCTCCTGTACGAGATCGCCGACCAGTACGGCAACTCGATCGACAACCCGTTCGTGTCGTGGTCTTCGGACAACGAAGCCGTCGCGGAAGTCACGGCGTCCGGCTGGGTCCGTGCCGTGGCCGAGGGTGACACCGAGGTGACCGTGAGCGACGGCACCGTCGAGGGCGTCGCCGCGGTGACGGTCACCACGGTGGCCAGCAACCAGCCTCCCTCGGCGAGCATCACCGCGCCGACGCAGAACGTCACGATCGACGCCGGCCAGTCCGTGACCTTCGCCGGATCGGCGTCCGATCCCGACGGGAGCGTGGTCACGCACCTCTGGGACTTCGACGACGGCAGCACCGCCGACGTCGAGGACCCCGGAGCGCACACGTTCGCCCAGGCCGGCACCTACGACGTCTCCTATCGCGTGTGGGACGACCAGGGCACGCCCTCGCCGGCCGCGACGCGCACGGTGACCGTGGAGGACGGCGGCCCGGGCCCCTCGCCCGAGATCCTCTTCGAAGACGGATTCGAGGATTCCGACTTCGCCAGCAGAGGCTGGTACGACTTCGGATCGTGGGTCCTCTCGAACACGGAGGCGCGTTCGGGCAACAGCTCGCTGCAGTGGTCCTTCGGCGCCGGGGCGATTCAGCCCGTGGGCGTGTCGGGGCGCCGCCTCTTCGACGAGACGAGCACGCTGTACGTCAGCTACTGGGTCAAGTACAGCACGAACTGGGTGGGCTCGGGCCTCACCTACAACCCGCACGAGATCCTCTTCCTGACCAACGAGGACGGCCAGTACACGGGACCGGCCTTCACCGCGCTGACGCTCTACGTGGAGCACGTTCACGAGACCGGCGGGAACGTGCCCGTGGTGAGCACGTCGGACCGTGCCAACATCGATCAGAGCGCCATCAACCAGGACCTCACGGGCGTCACCGAGGACCGCGGCGTGAGCGGATGCAACGGGAACTCGGACGGCTATCCGACCTTCTGCTGGAACGCCGGCGCCAACTACTGGAACGAGAAGACGTTCTCCGCCGGCCAGCCGTATTTCACCGATGCTCCGGGCCCCGGGTACAAGAACGACTGGCACCAGGTGGAGGTCTACGTCGAGCTCAACTCCATCCAGGGCGGCATCGGCCAGAACGACGGGGTCATCCGCTACTGGTTCGACGGCGACCTGGTCATGGAATACGACGACGTCCTGCTCCGGACCGGGATCCACCCGGACATGGCGTTCAACCAGCTGATCATCGGGCCGTTCATGGAGGCCGGATCACCGGTCGCGCAGACCTTCTGGATCGACGACCTGAAGGTCGGGACGGGCCGACCGCCCCCGCCGTAGCACGACTCGAAACGCCGCCCCGTGTCCGCTGACGCCACGGCCGACCCCCCACGACCGACGTCCGGCGGACGGATCCCCGTCCTGGACGGATGGAGGGGTCTGGCGATCCTCGTCGTGGTCTTCCACAACGCCGGGGCGATCTCGTACAGCCTGAGCGGGGAGCGGGGCCTCGCCACGGCGCTCCTGGACACGGCGCTCGCGCCGGGATGGGTCGGCGTCCAGCTCTTCTTCGTGCTGTCGGGCTTCCTCATCACCGGGATCCTCCTCGACACGGCCGGCCGCCCCGGGTACTTCCGGAGCTTCTATCTGCGGCGGACGTTCCGGATCTTCCCGGTCTACTACGTCCTCCTCGTCTTCGCCTTCCTCGTGGTGCCGCTCGCGGCGCCCGGGGCGGGCTGGATCGAGGGGCCGCGCGCGGACCAGCTCTGGTACTGGCTCTACCTGTCGAACTGGAGGCCGCTCCTCGAGCATCCGCCGGGGGCGATGAGTCACCTCTGGTCGCTCGCGGTCGAGGAGCAGTTCTACCTCGTCTGGCCGCTCGTCGTGCTCCTCGCCGGGCGACGGTTCCCGTGGGTCGCCGTGTTCGTCCTCGTCGCGTCACCGGCGTCGCGCGTGGCCATGCTCGCCGCCGGCTGGGAGCTGGACTCGCTGTACTACTTCACCAACGCGCGTGCCGACGCCCTCGCCGTCGGCGCGCTCCTGGCGGTGGCGGCGCGGAGCGAGCGGCGGTGGGCCCCGAGCCTCCGGGCCGCCCCCGCCGTCCTGGCGGCCACCTCCGTGGGGCTGATCGCCATCGTGCTGACCACCCGGGGCTTCGTCCAGCAGGACGCGCTCGTCCTCGTCGTGGGTCAGACGCTGATCGCCGTCTGGTTCGCCGTGCTGATGCAGCTCTCCCTGGAACCGAGGAGCGGATGGCAGCGCCGGATGGCGCGCGAGCTCGAACGCCCCTGGCTGCGCGCCTTCGGGAAGTACTCCTACGCGATCTACGTCTTCCACGTCCCGCTCAGCCAGCCCCTCGTGCCCTCCGTCGTGGAGCGCATCGGTGTGGTGTCGACGCCGGCTCACGTCGGGCTGACGTTCGCGTACATCGCTCTGATCCTGGCCGCCTCGACCGCGCTGGCGGCCGTCTCCTGGCGGGTCCTCGAAGCCCCGCTGAACCGGGTGAAGGATCGGGTCTCGCCCCGGCCCGCCGCGGCCTGAGCGCCTACCCGCGACCGGATCTCCCGCGGCGCCTTCCGTGGCGCGCCCACCGGACGCCGCGGGGGCCCGATTCTGGCGCGTTTCCTGCATGGGAAGAGCGTCGGAAGAGTGCGGAGCGCTGCTCGTCGGCACCCGGCGCACGAAGCTTCAAGCTGAAATCGTGCCCCGGCGTGTCGCGGACTCGTTAGATTCGACGCGTCGAGGTCGGGGGTGACCGACGTCCCCGGTCCGACAGGAGAACCCCCCCTCGCGGCGCGCTCCGCCTCCACATGACGCGCGCGCCCCCCAGATGCCGATGACCGGTCCACGCAGCACCGTCCCTTCCGGGATCGTCCCGCTCGACGACCGTACGGGCGGCCTCGACGCAGGCCGCACGTTCCTGCTCGTGGGAGCCCCCGGCCCGGAAAAGACGGCAGCCGCCCTCACGCTCGTG
>CALJLC010000521.1 GCA_937982605.1 uncultured Gemmatimonadales bacterium
GGCAGCGTCGACGCGCTGGGCAGCGCCTTCCTGGCCCAGGACGACACCGCGACCGCGCACCGCTTCCTCGAGGACAACGTGGCGCGGTGGCCGGAGCACTGGCAGGCCCAGGAGAGCGCGGCCGGCGTCTGGCTCGCGCGCGGCGACACCGCGCGTGCGGTGCAGCACCTCGAGCGGTCCCTCGAGCTCCTGCCGTCCAACCCGCGGGCGCGGGCCACGCTCGAGCGCCTGCGCGGCGGCTAACGCGGCGGAGTCGACCCGGCGATGGCCGCTCCGAAGCCCTTCGACGTCACGTACTTCGCGGACCCCGACGGCTTCCGTGCGTGGCTCGAGGAGCACCATGCCGCACGCGACGCCCTCTGGGTCGGCTACTGGAAGAAGGCGACCGGCAAGCCGTCGATGACCTGGGAGGAGTCGGTCGACGTGGCGCTCTGCTTCGGCTGGATCGACGGGATTCGGCGCAGCGTCGACGACGAAGCGTATACGATCCGGTTCACGCCGAGGCGGAAGGGGAGCATCTGGAGCCGGCGCAACGTCGAGCGCTATGCGGTGATGCTCGCCGAGGGTCGGGTCGCCCCCGCGGGCGCGCAGGCGTACGCCGCCCGCGAGGAGGAGAAGACGGGCGTCTACTCGTTCGAGCGCGAGACGCCGGCCCGGCTCTCCCGGGAGTTCGAGGCGCGTTTTCGCGAGCGCGAGGCCGCCTGGGCGGACTGGGAGGCGCGGCCCCCCGGGTACCGGAAGCGGGCGACGCACTGGGTGATGAGCGCGAAGCGCGAGGAGACCCGGGAGCGTCGCTTCCTGCAGGTCGTCGAGGACTGCGCGGCGGGCAGGAAGATCAAGCCGCTGCGCCGGAAGGGAGAGGGGTGACCCCCGGCGCAGCGGCTCGCGGCTACTCGCTGCGGAGCGCCTCCACCGGATCGATGCGCACCGCGCGCAGCGCGGGCACGAGCGTGGCGATGGCGGTGACCGCGAAGACGAGCAGCCCCAGCCCGACGAGCGTGAGCGGGTCGCTCGGCTCCACCTCGACCAGCCAGCTCCGGATGAATCGGGAGAGGTACCAGGCGGCCGCGATCCCGAAGACGAGCCCGAGCGCGGCCAGGCGTACGCCCTCGCGCGCGACCATTCCGACCAGGTCTCCCGACCGACCGCCGAGCGCCCGCCGGATGCCGAGCTCTCCGACGCGGCGCTCGACCGAGAAGCTGACGAGGCCGTAGAGCCCCACCGCGGACAGGGTGAGCGCGATCGCCGAGAAGGCGGTGAGCAGGAAGAGGTTGAACCTGCGCTCGCGAAGCCATTCGGCGACGAGCTCCTCGAGCGTGGCGGTGCCGTAGACGGACTGCGCCGGATTCGCGGTCCAGATGGCCTCCATCGCCGGCCGGGTGAGCGCGCCGGCGTCGGAGGCGGCGTGCACCACGAAGACCAGCGATCCGGTGGGGGACTGGCTCAGAGGCAGGAAGACCTCGGGGCGCGGCTCCGACGCGTGACCGAGGGGCCGGGTGTCCGCGACGATGCCGACGATCTCCCGGGGCGCCGCGGACCGGTCGGTCCCGAGCACGAGCTGCTCGCCGATGGGGTCGGTGTCCCCGAAGTGGCGGCGGGCCAGCGCCTCGTTCACCACGATGACCGGCACCCCGCCGGCCACGTCGGCCTCGTCGAAGGAGCGCCCCGCCACGACGGGCATGTCCAGGACCTCGAAGAAGCCGGGCGAGACGCGCGCGATCGCCGCGATCGGCTCCTGACCCGGCGGGGGCGCGGCTCGGTCCGCGATCACGAACGGCAGTTGGATGTCGATCTTGGCGATGGCGCCGTCGGTGGCGCCGGGCACGTCGCTCCCGACCGCGACACCGGTGACGCCGGGCAGCGCCCGCATCTCTTCGGTCGCCTGCTCGATGACGGCGGCCGCCTCCTGGGTCGTCTCGTAATCGTAGGCGAAGACCTGCAGGACGAGGCGGTTCGTCGGATCGAAGCCGAGCTCCTTGTCGAGGAGCACGCCGAAGCTGCGGATGAGGAGGCCGGATCCCGCGAGGAGGACCACGGCGCACGCCACCTGCGCGACCACGAGCCGTCCCCTCGCTCGCCCGGCCGCGCGACCCGAAGAGCTGCCCCGGGCGCCGTCGCCCAGCGCGCTGCGCAGGTCCGGACGCGAGAGGCGCAGCGACGGCAGGAGCGCGGACAGGAGCGCGCTCGCCCCCGCGACCGCCACCGCGAAAAGGAGCACGTTCGCGTCCACGGAGAGCTCCTCGATGCGCGGCAGGTGGTCGGGGCCGAGCCGGCGGATCGCCTCGATGCCGGCGTACGCCAGAGCCAGGCCCAGGGCGCAGCCCCCGACGGCCAGCAGCAGCCCCTCGGCCACGACGGTGCCGAC
>CALJLC010000522.1 GCA_937982605.1 uncultured Gemmatimonadales bacterium
CCCTCCCGCCGATCTGCACGCCGGCGGCCGCCAGGGGGGGGAGGAGCTCCGCGTGCTGGCCGGCGTACTGCCGGGCGATCTCCTCGCCCGAGCCCCGCGCGGTCGGAAAGGTCAGCCCGTCGGGGCCGCTCACGAGCGCCACGTCCCAGTCGCGCAGCACGAGCAGAGCCACCCGGACGTCGTTCGGCACCTCGGGGACGGGGGCGCCTTCGCGGGGTCCGAGCAGGCGACGGATGCGACGGAAGGTGTCGAGCCCGTCCGAGGCGATGCCGAATTCCGAGGTCAGGCGACCCCCGAGCTCCTCGAGCGTGGCCCTTCCGCTGGTGAGCTCGACGATCGTGACCTCCTGGAAGGCACGAGCCGCGCCCGGTGCGTGGGCGATGCCCTCGTCGAAGAGGATCCGGTGCGTGGCCCGGCCGATCGGCCCACGTCGGAGCTCCCGCGCTTCCCGGTCGATGTCCACGGCGGCCCGCGGTCGGAGGGCGTCCGGCTCGACGACTTCCCGGACCCGCGCCGCGACTTCCGAGTTGCCGTGCAGCGTCGAGTAGAGCCCCCCCCCGAGCACCGGGGTCTCCAGCACGCGGTCCTCGACGATCCCCTGGAGGCTCACGCCTTCGGAGATCACCAGCTCGACCACCGACCGGCCGCTGGCCTCCGCACGCAGTCGGAGCGTCATGCCGCGCGCCGCGAGCTCGCCGTCCGACGTGTCGAAGTACGTCTCCCGCAGGAGGAAGTACTTGGGGCGGCCGGCGATCATCCCGAGGGGACGGCGCTGGCTCGCGAGCGTGGCGAAGCGGGCCTCGTCGGTGACGGGGACGTTCAGACGGCGCATCATCGCGGTCCGTACGCGGTCAGGCGGGGCTCGTCCCCGTTGCGCTCGTCCGCGACCCAGAGCAGCCCGTCCGGCCCGATGGCCAGCCCTTCGGGTTGAGGGTGCCTACCCTCGCGCAGGCGGACCGCCGCGAGGATCGAGCCTCGCGGATCGACCTCGATCAGCGCGTCGTGCCGGGCCGAGAGCAGGAGCCACGAACCGTCCGGAGTCACGGCCACGCCCGAGGGATCGAAGTCCGCCTCGAGGCCGAAGGGGGCCAGATCCGACTTCGGGACGCGGAGCGGCGGGGGGCGTTCTCGATCGGGCGAGACGGGGAGCCGATAGACCACGATGGAGCCCGCCTCGGCCGCGAAGACCTTGCACGCGATGAGCAGCTCGTCCCTACCCGGGTCCCAGTCGAGGCCCTCGACCTCGCACCCCGGAGCCACGCCCGAGTGGGTCCGCCGGTAGGTGACGTCCTCGCCGTCCGCGCCCTCCCGGAACTCGTAGAGCGTCCCGGTGCTCGAGACGAGGAAGAAGCGCTCGCCCACCACCGCGATCCCTTCGAGATCGTCGCGCAGCAGGTCGGCTCCGAGGTCGAAGGCCTTCGTCACGTCCCCGGTGAGCGGATCGATCTGGTGCACCCGACCGCGCTCGTCGTCGTGCGCGAAGAGACGCCCGTCGGCCGTGAACGCCAGCCCGGAGACCTCGTCGAGGCGTCCGGGGAGCTCGAACCGGCGCAGCCGCTCCTCGAAGTCGTACCGGTCAAGGAAGGGGGCCGCGACGATCGAGGTCCCGGGATCTGCGGCCGCGTCCTCCGCGGGCGGTGGAGCGGAATCCGGCGCCGCGCCCGGCGGGCTCGGATCGCACGCCAGGAGGAGCGCGACGAACAGCGTGGGCAGCCTCACGATCTGCGCTTCAGGCCCTTGAGCGAGCGGAGCTCCGCGGCGGCGATCACGCCTCCGTGGCCGGTGCGCAACCGGTCCATCACCGATCCCTGCGCGGCCGGCTCCTCGATGCGCGCCACGTAGATCAGCAGATGGCCCTCCGGACCCGGCCCGATCTCGACGAGCTTCCAGCGGACGGAGACGCCCTCCAGCAGCGGCTCGACGTACGCCTGGACGGCCTCGGCGCTGGAGCCGTGAACGAGGAAGAGGCAGTTCGCGCGCTTGGCCTTCTTCTTCGCGCGCTCCTCGGAGATGTGCCGCTCGAGGCGGACCGCCAGATCGGCGATCTCCGCCAGATCCGTCACCGAAGCCGCCTCGAGGACGGCGGGATCTCCCACCTGGAGCGCGCCGTGCGCCGACGCTGGGCCCGCGGCGATGTCACCGATCCCGAGCTCGCCGGCGCGCGTGTTCGGGTCCGCGTAGATGTTGCCGAAGTTGGTGCGCCAGAGCGCCAGCACGACGCCGTTGAAGACGAGCGAGAGCATGAGCGCCACGCCGAGCGCCTGCACGCCGGACGCGAGCCCGACGCCGATCGCCAGAAAGACGTAGACCGCGTCCTTGGTGTCGTCGAGGGTGGTCCGGAAACGCACCGCCGCCACGATGCCGGCGAGCGAGAACGCGAGCGCGATGCTGTTCTGCACGATCATCACGATGCCGGTCACCGCGACCGGCAGGATGAGCAGCGTATGGACCACCGACTCCTCGTACCCGCGGTGGCGGCGGGTCAGCATGTAGACCCAGGTCACCGGGACCATGATGGCCAGGGCTCCCAGCATCGAGAGTCCGGCGAGCACCGCACCCGCCCACGGGCCGCCGGGAACCGGATCTCCGACCGCCGAGGGCGCGCCCGGACCGAACGCCTGGGACAGCCCGCTTTCCAGCTCGTCGAGGCGGGCCCCGGAGACCACGTCCTGCACGAAGGGGACGTAGCGGACCGCCAGGCCGAGGAGGAGGGCGAGGAGCCCGTAGTAGACGATCACCCGCCCCAATCCCGCGGCCCGCTTCGGTCTGCGATCGGTTGTCGGCATCGAGCTCCCGAGCCCCGGGGTCGGGTAGGAATCGGACGGCCGTGCATCATGCGACCCGCGCCCCTCGCGCAGCAAGGCAATCGGCGGAGGCGGGGCCCCGGCGGACGACGACGCGTGGTGGACAGGCGGACCCGCGGCTCCGTACTCTACACGCCGGTCCCCCGCCCCGCCCCACCGCGCCCCCGAGGTCCGACCATGCGCCCTCCGGTCGTCCCCGTCCCCCGCTCCGTCGCTTCGCACGCGAAGGCCCTCCCCCTTCTGCCGACCGCGACGCTGCTCGCGATCCTCTGCGCCCCGGGAGCGGCCGAAGCCCAGGAGGAGTTCAGGATCCCCACGGCCGAGGAGTACGCGGAAGCGCAGCAGCGCGCCGAGGCGGCCCCGCTCTTCGCGTCCCACGACCTGCTCCGCATGACGCTGCGCACCGACGTCGACTGGCTGCGCGACGAGCGGAACGACTCGGTCGAGGTCGAGGGCACGCTGACCTTCGTCGACCTCGACGGCTCGGAGGTGGTGAAGCCCGTCGACACCCGGGCGCGCGGCAACTTCCGACGGGCCAAGAAGAACTGCAACTTCCCGCCCCTGCGCCTCGACTTCCCGACGGGTCAGATGGAGGGAACGCTCTTCGAGGGTCAGGACAAGCTCAAGCTCGTGACGCCGTGCAACGACGGCCGTGACGACTACCAGCGGTACGTCCTGAGCGAGTACCTGGCGTATCGGATCCTGAACCTCCTGACCCCCGCCTCGTTCCGGGTGCGTCTCGTCGAGATCACCTACGAGGACACCTCGGGGGACTACGACCCGCGCACCAAGATCGGCTTCCTCATCGCGGACGAGGACGAGATGGCCGCACGGCAGCGCGGCCCGAGCACATTATGCATTCGCCCTTAAAAAGCGAGCG
>CALJLC010000523.1 GCA_937982605.1 uncultured Gemmatimonadales bacterium
GGGATGATCATGGGTCACGCGGTGAACCCGCTCGTCCACCAGGGAGACGGGCTCGTGCACATCGCCGAGCTGTGAGGAGCGCGCGGCTCGCCCTCGCGCTGGCCCTGCCGGCGCTCGCCGCGGGATGCGCGGCCGATCCGGACGCGCGCGGGTGGGAGTGCCTGGCGCCCGCCGCCGCGGGGGGTGGCTGGGATCTCACCTGCCGGGCCGTGGGCAGCGTGCTCCAGGAGCTCGGGCTCGCGCCGGGCCTCGTGCGGACGACGAACCTGCCGGGTGCCGGGGGCGGCGTGGCCTATGCGCGCACGGTCGCTCAGCGGAGCGACGACCCGAACGTCCTGGTCGCCGCCAGCCCCGCGACGATCCTCCGGCTGGCCCAGGGGCAGTTCGGCAGCCTCACCGAGTCGGACGTACGCTGGGCCGGCGCGGTCGGGGCCGAGTACGCCGTGCTGGCGGTGTCGGCCGACGCTCCCTGGCGGACGCTCGACGACCTCCTCGACGCGTGGCGGGCCGACCCGGGGTCGGTGATCGTGAGCGGCGGCTCCGCGGTGGCCGGCCAGGACCACATGAAGGTGCTGCTCCTGGCGCGCGAGGCCGGCATCGATCCGCTCCGCATCCGCTACGTCTCCTTCGACGGGGGCGGCGAGGCGATGACGGCGGTCCTCGGCGGCTTCGTCCACCTCTTCACGGGCGATGCCTCCGAGGTCGAGGGCCAGGTCCAGGCGGGGCGGCTGCGGCCGCTCGCCGTGCTGGCGCCCGAGCGGATCGGAGGTCCGCTCGCCGGCGTGCCCACCGCGATCGAGTCGGGGATCGACCTCACCTGGGTGACGTGGCGCGGCTTCTACGTCCCCAAGGAGATCACCGACGAGGAGTACCGCCGATGGGTCGACGTGCTGCGCACGCTCGGGGCGTCTCCGGAGTGGGAGGCCGCGCGTCGTGCCAACCGGCTCGAGCGCTTCTTCCTCGTGGGCCCGGACTTCGAGGCGTTCGTGCACGAGCAGGTGCGCGACTTCCGCGCCATGTCGCGCGAGATCGGGCTGATCCGGTGACGGAGCCCCCGGGCGACGCCGTGACGACGCCGACGGGCACGGGCCCCGCGTCGACGGACGATGGCGACGCGTCGAGGGCAGCGGGTGCCGGCCCGAGCGGCAGCGGCGCGGACCGCCTCGTCGGCGGGGCGCTCCTCGTGGGCGGCATCGCGACCGGCCTCGAGGCCACCACCTTCGACGTCGCCTTCCTCACCGACCCCGTCGGTCCGAAGGCGCTCCCGCTCTTCGTGGCCGTGACGCTGGCCCTCGCCGGCGCTTCGATGCTGGCCCGGCCGCGGGAGGGAGTCGGACTTCCGCCGCGCTCCGCCGCGATCAGGATGGCCGGCGCGGCCGGGGCCTTCCTGATCTACGCCGCCGTCCTCCCGTGGATCGGCTTCTACCTGGCCACCACCCTGGTCGTCGCGGCGCTCGCGGTGCTGTACCGCGGGCCCGCGAAGGGTGGCCTCGCGGCGGGACTCGTGCTCACCACCGTCCTGTGGCTCCTCTTCGTGATCCTCCTCGCCCTCCCGCTGCCGGTCGGGGAGCTGTGGACGCGCTGAGCGGGCTGCTCTCCGGCTTCTCGATCGCGCTCCAGCCGATCAACGTCGGGCTGGCGCTGGGAGGGGTCGGCGTCGGCACCTTCGTCGGCATGCTGCCGGGCATCGGCCCGATCAACGCGATCGCGATCCTGATCCCCGTCATCTTCGCCGCCGGGATGCCGCCCGAGTCGGCGCTCATCCTGCTCGTCGGCATCTACTACGGCTCGCAGTACGGCAACTCGATCAGCACGATCCTGCTGAACGTCCCGGGCACGGCTTCCGCCGTCGTCACCGCCATCGACGGCCACGCCATGACTCGGGACGGGCGGAGCGGGCCCGCGCTCGCGATCTCCGCGATCGCCTCCTTCGTCGGAGGGACGCTCTCGATCTTCGGCCTCGTCCTCTTCGCGCCGCTCCTGGCCGCCTGGGCCATCCGCTTCGGCCCGGCCGAGTACTTCGCGCTGATGATCTTCGCTTTCTCGGCGCTCTCGAGCTTCGCCGGCGGGAGCCTGGTGCGGGCGCTCGCCTCCACGGGCTTCGGACTCTGGCTCGCCACCGTGGGGCTCGACCCGAACAGCGCGATCCCCCGCTATACGTTCGGCCAGCTCCAGCTCCTCGACGGGATGGACTTCGTCGTCGTGACGATCGGTCTCTTCGCCGTGAGCGAGGTCTTCCAGCTCCTGGAGGAGACCGATCGCGGGCAAGAAGCGGCCGCCGCGATCGGCCGGGTCGCCGTCTCGACGAAGGAGCTCGCGCTCACGGGATGGACGATGCTGCGCGGCAGCGTGCTCGGCTTCCTCGTCGGGGTGCTCCCCGGAGCGGGCGGGACGATCGCGTCGTTCCTGGCCTACAGCACCGAGGAGCGCATGGCGGGCCGGAGCGGCCGCTTCGGCCAGGGCGACATCCGGGGCGTCGCGGCGCCCGAGTCGGCGAACAACGCCGCCGCCAACGGCGCGCTCATTCCCCTGCTCACCCTCGGCGTGCCGGGCAGCGGCACGACCGCCGTCCTCCTCGGCGCGCTCCTCGGCCTCGGGGTCACGCCCGGTCCGCTCCTCCTCGAGGAGCAGCCCGATCTCTTCTGGGGCCTCGCGGCGTCGATGTACGTCGGCAACGCCTTCCTCCTCCTGCTCAACCTTCCGCTGGTCGGCGTCTTCGTGAAGGCGCTGCAGGTGCCCCGCTGGATCCTGATCCCGTCGGTGGCGGCGCTCGCCTTCGTGGCGGTCTACGCCGTGAACGGCAGCGCCTTCGACCTCGTGCTCATGACCGCATTCGGCGCTGTCGGCTACCTCATGCGGATCTTCGGATTCCCGCTCGCTCCGGTGGTCCTGGGTCTGGTGCTCGGGCCGCTCATGGAGAAGAATCTCCGACGCGCCATGGCGCTCTCGGGCGGGGAGTGGGGCGTGCTCTTCGACTCGCCGATCGCGATCACCCTCTGGGCGATGGCGGCGGCGAGCCTGCTCGTACCCACGCTCCTCCGGCGGTGGACCCGGGAGCTCGTCGAGACCACGCCCGAAGAGGGACTCTGAGACGGGGGCACCCGAGATGACGGACCGCAGCGAGCCGCGCAGGATCACGCGGCGCGACTTCACGAAGGTGATGGGTCTCGCCGCCGCCGGCGCGGCGCTACCCGCCTGCGCCCCGGCCCCGCGATTCGGGCCGGACGGTCTGCCGCTGGACGGACCGTACGGCTCCACGATGACCGGTACGGTGATGGTGCCGATGCGCGACGGCGTGCGCCTGGCCACCGACGTCCACCTCCCGGTCAGGGACGGAACCCTCCTCGAAGGTCCCTGGCCTGTGATCCTGGAGCGCACCCCGTACGGCCGAAACGTGGCGAGCCGGTCCGAGCGCTCCCTGGCCGAGCCGGCACGGGCGAAGAGCCGGGCGGAAGTCGCGGAGATCTTCGTGCGCCGCGGATATGCCGTCGTGTACCAGGACGTGCGCGGCCGGTACGACTCCGAGGGCGAGTACGTGAAGTACCTCGACGACGCGCCGGACGGCTACGACACCTGCGCGTGGATCCTGGAGCAGCCGTGGTGCGACGGCCGCATCGGCACGAAGGGGCTCTCCTACGCGGCGCACACCCAGGGCGCGCTCGCCTCGGCCGGAGCGCCGGGCGTGGCCGCGATGTTCCTCGATTCGGGCGGCTTCTCCAATTCCTACCAGGGAGGCATCCGGCAGGGAGGTGCCTTCGAGCTCAAGCAGGCCACGTGGGCGTACCGGAACGCCCTCGTCAGCCCCGAGGTCACCTCCGACCCCGAGGTGAAGGCGGCCATGGAAGCCGTCGACATCCACCGGTGGTTCCGCGAGATGCCGTGGGCTCCGGGGCGCTCGCCTGTCGCGCTCGCGCCGTCGTACGAGGCGTACCTCTTCGAGCAGTGGACGAAGGGTGCGTTCGACGACTACTGGAAGCAGCCGGGGATCTGGGCCGAGGGCTTCTGGGACGACTGGCCGGACGCGCCGATGGTCCACATGTCGTCGTGGTTCGACCCCTATCCGCGCACCGCGACCGACAACTACATGGGGCTGAAGGCGCGCAAGCGCGGGCCGGTCCGGCTGATCCTCGGTCCGTGGACGCACGGGGACCGCTCGCTGACGTACGCGGGCGACGTCGACTTCGGACCGGACGCGACGCTCGACGGCCAGCTCGCCGCGGACTTCTGGGAGCTGCGCGTACGCTTCTTCGACCGCTGGCTGCGCGGCGTGCCCAACGGCGTCGACGCGGAGCCGGCGGTCCACTACTTCGTGATGGGGGGCGGGAGCGGGCGCCGCAACGACGCCGGCCGCATGGACCACGGCGGCCGCTGGCGGACCGCCACGGACTGGCCGATCCCCGAGGCGGTCGACACGCCCTTCTACCTCGGCGCGGACGGCTCGCTCTCGACGAGCCCGCCGCGGGCCGTGGCCGACGACGGGGGCGAGGGCGGACGGGAGCCCGGCACCGCCGAGGGCCGGCTCACGTACCGCTACGACCCGGACGACCCCGTCCCGAGCATCGGCGGGACGATCACCTCGGGCGCTCCGATCATGGTCGGTGGCGCCTTCGACCAGCGGGAAGGGCCCGACTTCTTCGGCTCGACCGAGCCGTATCGTCCGCTCGCCGAGCGCCCGGACGTGCTCGTCTTCCAGACCGACCCGCTCGACGAGGACGTCGAGGTGACCGGACCACTCGTCGTGCGGCTCTGGATCTCCTCGGACTGCCCCGACACGGACTTCACCGCCAAGCTCGTCGACGTCCATCCGCCCAACGAAGACTACCCCGAGGGCTTCGCGATGAACGTCACCGACGGGATCGTCCGCTGCCGCTATCGTGACTCGTGGGAGCACCCCGAGCTCATGACGCCCGGGGAAGTCTACGAGGTGACGATCGAGGCCTTCCCCACGAGCAATCTCTTCGCCGCGGGCCACCGCATCCGCCTCGACGTGTCGAGCAGCAACTATCCGCACTTCGACCTGAACTTCAACACCGGCGAGCCCGAGGGGCGGGCGACGCGCAGCCGGATCGCGACGAACAGCGTGTACATGGACGCGACCCGGCCCTCCCACGTGGTCCTGCCCATCGTGCCGGCCGGGGAGAGCCCGTGAGTCGACCGCCGGGGACCGCACGAGGTCTCCGCGCCGACGGCCCCCGGCCGGCGCGGCCGGCTTCGCGCCGCCTCGCCGTCGTCGCCGCCGCGGGGCTCGCCGCCTGCGGCGCCCCGGACTTCGATGTCGTCATCGCGGGGGGGACGATCTACGACGGCTCGGGTGGGGAACCGTTCGTGGCGGACGTGGGCGTGTCCGACGGCGTGATCGCCGCCGTGGGCGACCTCGCGGCCGCCACCGCGTTCGAGACGATCGACGCTTCCGGGCTGGTCGTGGCGCCGGGCTTCATCGACGCGCACTCGCACGCCGAGCTGGACGAGCCGTGGGGTCACGACGCGGTCCCCTTCCTCACCCAGGGGATCACGACCGTCGTGCTCGGGCTCGACGGGGGCGGCAGCCCCGACGTGGCCTCCGTGCTGGACGGATGGGAGGCGAACGGCATCGGGGTGAACGCGCTCTACTTCGTCGGCCACAACGCGGTGCGGCGCCGGGTGATGGGCACCGACGCCCGCGCACCCGAGCCCGACGAGCTCGAGGAGATGAAGGCACTCGTTCGACGGGGCATGGAGGAGGGCGCCTTCGGGCTCTCGACCGGTCTGTTCTACACGCCGGGCACCTTCGCCGAGACCGGGGAGGTCGTCGAGCTGGCCAAGGTGGCTGCGGAGTGGGAAGGGGCCATCTACGACACGCACGATCGGGACCTAGGCGCCACGTATCCGGGGGTCGGCTTCGACTCCTCCGTTCTAGAGGCGAACCGGATCGCCGAGGAGTCGGGCCTGCGGGGGATCTTCTCGCACTTCAACCCACAGGGTGCCACGAACTACGGTCGCGCCGACGTCGGGGAGCGACTCATCGAGGAGGCGCGCGCCCGGGGCGTCGAGATGTACGCGGCGCACCATCCCTACACCGCCACCCAGTCGAACCTCCGTTCGTACGCGCTGCCGCGCTGGGCGAGCGGAGGCGACACCGAGGCGGTCCTCGCTCGGTTCGCGCATCCCGACACCGGCACGGTGCTGCGCACACAGATCGTGGAGTCGCTGGCCATGCGCGGCGGGGCCGAAAAGATCCTGGTGGTCGAGGAGGACGAGCGGCTGAACGGGCGGACGCTCGCCGCGCTCGCGGGAGAATGGGGCGAGAGCGTGCCGGAGACCGTGCGACTCGTCATCGAGGAGTGGGGCAACGCCTCGGTGATGAACCTCGATCTCTACGATCTCGAGAACACCCGGTACCTGGCGCGCATGCCGTGGATGATGACGTGCACCGACGGGCGCACGCCCGCGCCCGGGCAGGACGTCGGCCACCCGCGCGCGGCCGGGGCCTTCCCGCGCAAGATGCGCCTCTTCGCTCTGGAGTCCGACGACATCTCCGTGGCGTTCGCCGTTCGAAGCTTCAGCGGCCTGGCCGCCGACTTCTTCGGTCTGTCCGATCGCGGCTACGTCGAGGAAGGGAGGCGGGCCGACGTGGTCGTCCTCGACCTCGACCGCTACCGGGACTTCGCGACGATGGAGGAGCCCCGCCTCCTCTCCGAGGGCGTCGTCCACCTGATGGTGAACGGACGCTTCGCGATTCGTGACGAGCGGCCGACAGGGATCCTCGCGGGCGAGCCCCTCCGCGCTCGGTGGGAGCACACCGGTGGCTGACGAGGTCCTCGTCGAGCGGACCGGACAGGTGGTCGAGCTGACGCTCAACCGTCCGGACCGGCTCAACGCGGTCAGCCGACGGCTCTACGAACGGCTGATCGAGGAGCTGGAGCGAGCCGACGAGGACCGCCGGGTGCGCTGCGTCGTGCTCACCGGCGCGGGGCGCGCCTTCTGCGCCGGCGCGGACCTCAAGGCGCACGCGGACGGCCCACCCGATCCCGCCGAGCGGGAGCGCTACATCGACGCCGCGCAGCGGGTGAACCGGCTCCTGCAGACGATGGGCACGCCGATCGTGGCCGCGGTCAACGGGGCCGCCATCGGCGGCGGGCTCGAGCTGGCGCTCTCGTGCGACCTCATGATCGTCGCCGCCGACGCGAAGCTCCGCCTCCCCGAGGTGGCGCTCGCCACCTTCATCGGGGGCGGGGTCTCGTACACGCTCGCCGAACGGGTCGGAGTGCTGAAGGCGCGAGAGCTCATCTACTTCGGCGACTTCTTCAGCGGGTCGGACGCCGCGGCGATGGGCCTCGCCAACCTCGCGCGGCCGACGCCCGACGAGGTGCGCCAGACCGCACGCGAATGGGCCGGGCGCCTCGCCGCGCAGGCGCCGCTCTCCCTGGCGGCGGCCAAGCGGCTCATCGGGCCGGCCGCCGCGCGCACGCCGGAGGAGATCCTCGACGCGGAACGCGCGGCGCTCGACGCCATCTTCGGGTCGCGGGACT